>JAABTA010000128.1 GCA_011390075.1 Helicobacteraceae bacterium
ACACTGCCATTACTCGAGGCAATCACATTGGCTTTTTTATCTGTCAGCACAACCACCTCTGCTGTTTTTGGATCGACTAGTTTTTCAAAAATTTCTTTCATTTCAGCCTCAAATCCAAAACAGAGACAAAGAACTCCTAAAGCCTCGGAGTTAGGATCGCTAGATACTGTAATTTTTGCAGAGTATATCAATGCGTTTTTTTTATTTTTTTGCAGATCTGAAAATCGGTAAGTCTCTACAAACTCCTCTTCCGAAGAGAGGGTTTTTTCTATGAGCGGGTCTTTTGAATTTTGTAGCTTATTAGAAGAATCCAGGTTGGCAACCACATCGCCTTGGGTATTTATAATGATTATATCATCGTAGACGCTATATTTTTTTATATACTCTTGGAGCCTAGATGCAATAAACTCTTTTGAGATATTTGCATCTTTTTGCAAAAACTTTCTAATATCATCATCTGTAGCTAAAAACCCTATATCGGCTGTTCTTTCAAAGAGATTTCTTATTAAGATATCAATAACAACCTGAGCTTTAAAAGTGACCTCTTTAGAAACTTTATCAAGACTAGAAGACGACAGACTATTGACTAATTTTCTCTGCAGTTCTGCAAACCTCTCTTGTGTCTCCTCCATATATAAAAAAAGTGTTTCTGCAACAGAAAGAGAGTTAATCTTACCCGTAAGAGTAGTTTTTCCCAACTGTACATTCAGGCTTTCGAGTTCTTTTTTATAATTAACAACGGTTGGAATATAACGATTAATTTCATTAGACTGAATACTCACGATTTCCCTTTATGGATAGGTTCAATAACCTATAAGTTTATCCTCTTTTAAGAAAATAAATAATCAATTAATTGATTATTTTTTAATCATACTAAAACTCTCATTAATTTTTGACATTTGGCTCTATACTCAGGTAGTATTACCCATGAAAAAAATTATACTTATGCTGTTTTTAATCAGTTTGCAAATTGTGAGTGCCAAGGATAACACTATTTTGTTCTTGGGAGATTCTTTAACCGAAGGGCTAGGTGTAAGTAAAGAGCAGGCATATCCTAGCCTCGTTGAGAAAATGATTGAGAGTAAACTCAAAAAAGATATCACAGTTATCAACGGTGGTGTCAGTGGCTCTACAACAAGTGATGGGCTTGCTAGACTTCAATGGTATTTGAAAAAGAAGCCATTTTTAATTTTAGTCGCCCTTGGGGCAAATGACGGCTTAAGAGGCTTAGATCTCAGCAAGAGCCAGAAAAATCTAGAAGAGATTATTGAACACGGGCAAAGTTCTGGTGCAAAGGTTTTATTAGCTGGCATGCTTATACCGCCTAATTATGGGCATGAGTATGCAGAGCGTTTTAAAAAAATGTATCAAAATATTCAAGATAAATACAACTTAAAGAGCATGCCTTTTTTACTAGAAGGAGTGGCAGGAAAAAAAGAGCTGAATCAAAGAGATGGCATTCATCCCAATGCTAAGGGACATGAGATTATTGCAAAAAAAGTCTTTGAATTTATAAAGGATGAACTGTAATGCTAGAATTGAAATCACTCAAAAAATCCTACCTTCAAGGCTCCCAAAACATTGAGATATTTGAAAATTTAAATTTTTACTTAGAAGAGGGAGAAAGAGTAGCCATTATGGGAAAATCTGGAAGTGGCAAATCAACTCTGCTTTCACTTATTTCTGGAATCATTAAACCAGACTCTGGAGATATCTCTTTAGATTCTGTCTACTATAAAGACTTACAAGAGAGCAAACTCAACGATTTTAGAGCGGCTAATATAGGCTTTATTTTCCAAAATTTTCATTTAGTCTCGTATCTGAATGCTCTAGAGAATGTGATGATTCCAGCAAAAGTTTGTCATATTGCTAGCCCTAAAGAGAGGGCCATAGAACTTTTAAAAAGTGTTGGGCTCTCCCACAGACTAGATCACCTCCCTTCACAACTAAGCGGCGGGGAAAAACAGCGTGTTGCTATTGCAAGGGCTCTTATTCATAATCCAAAAATAATTTTAGCCGATGAACCTAGTGGAAACTTAGATGACGAAACTGGCAACGCGGTTATGGACAGACTCTTTGAACTTATCAAAAAAAACAATACAACCCTCATTTTAGTAACGCACTCAAAAGATGTTGCAAAGCGTTGTGAAAAAACTTATGAGCTTCTCTTGGGCAACTTAACGCAATGCTAATAGTAGAACTTGTTTTTAAGGCATTGGCTCGCTCAAAGTCTTTTAGCTTAATTTTTATACTCAACTTCACCCTAGCCATTGCCTCACTCTCCTATTTGCAGTTTTTTAAAGGAAGTTTAGAAAGCTCACTAGATACCAAAGCTAAAGTTCTACTTGGAGCTGATCTTGTTGTATCTTCTAGATTTCCTATTACTTCCAAGCAAGAAGAGGCGATCAAAAATAGACTTCCTGAAATAAAAAGCTATAGTCAAGGGATCTCTACCGTGAGCATGATAGCCTCTAGCGAGAGATCTAGACTCATGGAGGTAGTGAAAATAAACAAAAACTACCCCTACTATGGAGGGATGGTTTTTAAAGACAACTCCACCTATCCACAAGAGAAAGCAGAGCCCCAATCAAACGAGGTTTGGGTATATCAAGAGGTTTTAGATCTTTTGGGTTTACAGCTTGGTAGTCAGCTAAAGATTGGTAGAGAGCACTTTATTATAAAAAAGATCATTAAAGAAGACAGCTTAAAAACAATAAGCTTTAGTGGCTTTTTGCCTAAGATCTACATAAGCGAAGAGGGGCTCAGAGCAAGTGAGCTTGTGCAGTTTGGCTCCACTGCTAGGCATAAACTTAACTTCTCTTTTAAGGAAAATTTAGACAATGATACCTTAGAGGAGATAGAAAATAGCTTAGAAAAGAGTATCGATCAAAGCTTAAGAGTTCAATCCCCCAATGACGGAAGAGATAGGCTTTTGCGGGTTTTAAAGTTTGTTACAAACTTTTTGTCTTTAGTGTCGCTTATCTCATTCTTTTTAGGTCTTGTGGGTCTTATCTATCTCTATTCAGGTTTTTTACGCAAGCACCAAAAAGATATCACAGTTTTAAGTGATCTGGGTCTCAGCAAAAAAAACTTGGGGTTGACATACATTCTTCATCTATTTGTACTGATTACTATTGCCACAATTATTGTGTTTTCGCTGATGACGCTCTCGGCACAGTTTATAAGCCCAATACTTGAAAAACTTGTAGATTTTAATTTTGATCTGTCACTAGATTATCGTTTTTTCCTACAATCTTCGTTGGTGTTACTGCTTTTGAGTTTAAGTATAGGACTTCCTTTAATTTTACCTCTGCTTCAAAGAGAAAAACGATCGTTTTTTCAAATAATTTTGAGTTTTATTCCTTTTGTATTGCTACTACTTCTTATAGCTCACTTTGTGACACCTGCAAAAAATGTGGGGTTTCTTTTTGCGGTAGCGATGCTAGTAGTAATTGTTGCACTCTTTGCAATTGGCTCTTTTGTTTTAAGGAAATTTGATTTTTCTGGGCATCTAAAAAGCTTATCTCTCTCCCTTGCTTTTAAAAATATTATTAGGCAACAAAACACATCTCTCACGCTCTTTACAGCCATACTTTTGTGTACTACTTTTTTTAGTCTCATTCCCCAAACAGGCTCCTCTCTTTCAAGCGCTTTAACGCAGAGTGTGGATGACAAACCACGCTTTTTTGTCATTGATGCTAAAGAGGAGCAAATTAAAGATATACAAACCGAGGTGAGCAATATGGGTGCACGCTTAGAAAATATTTCGCCGATGATTAGGGGGCGAATAGCCCAAGTTAATGGGGCTGATTTTGCAAACAAAGAGCTAAAAAACAGAACAGTTAATCTCTCCTATAGAACACAACTAAAACAGAGTGAAGCGATCGTTGAGGGCAGAGAATTTAGCGGTGTGTATGATTCAAAAGATCTCTCAAAACCTGTTGAGGTAAGTGTTGAAACAAGGTATGCAAATAGAAGAGG
>JAABTA010000129.1 GCA_011390075.1 Helicobacteraceae bacterium
TATGTTATAGAAAATGTCAGAAAAGACTTAGCCGATAAATATGGAATTGCTTGGTACAAAAGAGCTTTTTTCTTTCTTTTAAGAAACAGAAAAACAATGGATTTTTTAGCCAAACTCGGCTACATCTTTAAGTCTTGTGGCTTTAGCTCCAACTCAAAGCAAGAGGGCATGGTCTCGAGATTTGGTTTGCCTCTGCTTAAAAAAGGAAAACTTCTGCCTAGCGTTGGCTCTAAAAGTTTTCTCAATTCCTATCCTGAGAATATGAATTTTGGTGGGAAGAGAAGAGTTGCCATCTTTATTGGCTGCATGGCAAACTACTCCTACACAGAGGTAGGCGACGCTCTTTTATATATCCTTAAAAAACTAGAAATTGACGCTTTTATTCCAAAAGAACAACTTTGCTGCGGAGCACCTTCGTACTTTACTGGAGATTTTGACACCACCCACTATCTTATTAAAAAAAATGTTGAATATTTTGAGACTTTTATTGAGACAGTAGAAGCTATCTTAATTCCAGAAGCAACTTGTAGTTCTGTGGTGATCCATGACTGGAAAAGAGCACTAAAAGATGAACCAGAGTGGCTAGAGCGGATTGAAAAAATTGTTCAAAAAACATATATCTCAACCAAATGGTTAGATAAAAATACAGACCTAGAAAAACTTTTGGAGTCCAAGGGCAAAAAAGATCTTGATGTCACCTATCACGACCCTTGCCACGCAAGAAAAACCCAAGGAGTTTGGAGAGAGCCCAGAAACCTTATTGGAAGCAACTATAATCTTGTAGAGATGAGCGATCCTAATAGATGCTGTGGCTTTGGCGGAGTGACAATCCAAACTGAAAAATCCTATTTAAGCGAAGCCGCAGGAAAACCAAAATCTGAAATGATCAGCAACACAAACGCACAATTTATAGCAGCTGAGTGCAGCGCCTGTAGAGTCCAACTCAGCAGTGCTCTGCATCTAGACAGAAGTCAAGTTGTCTTTAAACACCCACTAGAACTTATCGCAAAGGCGTTACGAGGTGATTGACAGCAAGTATTTTAAAGAATATCGAAATGCCCTTGGTTTTACCAACCAAAGCAGTGTTAAGAAGTTTTTTGGTGCCAAAGATGTGCTAGCTAATATTGACTTAACATATATCAAAGATTTAAATTATAGATTAAAAGAAATTGTAGAAAAAATCAATAGTGTTAGCTACTATAAGTTAAGTCCTACAAAAATAGAAGAGTTTACAAATATTAATATACAAGTAGTTTTTCAAAAATTAGCTGATAACGGAATATTACCTAAACTTAACAATCAAGGTAGAAGAACTGAAGATGTTTATTTTTCTTGGATGAGAGGATTTGTTGTTTCAAGCTATTTTACCCACTCTTTATCCCAAATATTTATGATTAAATCTTCTTTTATTCAAATGATTGGAGATGATGATCTAAAAGATCTAAATACATTTAAGAGAACACCAAAAGCAGATTTAGAAATTACTATTGATAATGAGAAAATAAGAGTTGAAATTCAATCAGGTTTTCAAGGAAACAATGATATTAAACAACATAAAGTATTAGAAGCAAAAAGAGTTCTACAAGAAGAAGATCTTAAATCTATTCTTATTCATTTCGATCTTTTCAATGGACAGGTTGCTTTTGTTAGATTAGATAATATACAAAGTGATGATATTAACTGGATTACAAGACAACAGATGGAAGGTCAAACTGTTTTTAATATTGAACAAAACTATTTTAAATGGAAACTTATAGAAAAGCCTCCATTTTTTGATGAGTTAGAGATCTTATGAAAACAATCAAGGTAGTAGATCTCTTTGCAGGAGTCGGAGGACTCAGCTACGGTTTTTCAAAAGATGATCAGTTTGAAATTGTTTGTGCCAATGAGATACTTCCAAATATGGCAAAAGCCTACGAGCTCAACCATCCAAATACAAAAGTTTATTGCAAAGATATCAAGGAGTTTGGTTTACAAGATCTAAAAGAAGATTTCTCTATTTCTCAAGAAGGAATTGATTTAATTATAGGAGGTCCCCCTTGCCAAGCCTACTCCACTGTTGGCAAAAGGGTTATTGACGATCCACGAGGAGAACTATTCCAAGAGTATTTTAGAGTTTTGCAAGAGGTACAACCCAAAGTATTTATTTTTGAAAATGTCAAAGGATTGCTATCTATTAGAAAAGGAGAACTTTTTAAAGAGATTCTAGAACTTTTCCAATCTTTAGGATATGAGGTTAATCACACAATATTAAATGCTGCCGATTTTGGAGTACCACAAAATCGTGAGCGAATTTTTATTGTGGGAACCAAGCTATCCAACATATTTTCCTTTCCCAAAGAAACGCACACAAAAGATAGTAATAGCTTGTTTCAAAATCTACAACAACACATCACAGTAAAAGAAGCAATCGGAGATCTGCCTTTTATTAAGACCCAAGAAGCATCCACAACCTACGCAACCCCTCCTCAAAATAGGTATCAAAAACTCATGAGAAAAAATGCTTCTGATACACTGTATGATCATTGTGCACCAAATAATAATGCCAAATTAGTAGAACTAATGAAAGCTTTACCAGATGGTGGTACACCAAAAGATCTTTTAGAGGAACTAAGACCAAAAAGTGGTTTTGGTAATACCTATAGCAGGCTTTGGTGGGAAAAACCTAGCACCACTATCACAAGAAATTTTAGCACCCCATCTTCTTCTAGATGCATACACCCAAAAGCACCTAGAGCTCTCACGACAAGAGAAGGGGCAAGGTTGCAATCTTTTCCTGATAACTATATCTTCTATGGCTCAAGAAGTGATAAAAACTTACAAATAGGCAATGCAGTTCCTCCAATTTTATCTATCTTTTTAAAAGATGCTATAAAAGATCATTTTCTTTATAAGCAATCTAGCAATAACATTTACTATAAAAAAACACAAAGAGAAGTACAATGATTGAATTATGGCAAAGTTTTTATAGCTGGCAAGATCCTATTGCTCTAAATTTGGGATTTTTACAGGTGCGTTGGTATGGGCTTATGTATGTTTTGGCTCTGCTTCTAGGATATTACGCAGGGAGAGTTTTGGTAAAAAAGGGGGAGTATAAACTGACTCTTGAACAGTATGACATGGCTTTTATTTGGGTAGAAGTTGGTGTGATTGTTGGTGCTAGAGTTGGTTATGTACTCTTTTATGATGAGAATACTTTTTGGTACCTTACCCACCCTTGGGAGATCTTTAATCCTTTTGTAAATGGAGAATTTGTAGGCATTAGTGGGCTGAGCTACCATGGGGCTGTTATTGGCTTTTTAGTTGGGGCTTATCTCTTTTCCAAAAGAGAGAAGTACTCATTTTTAAAACTTATGGATCTCTCAGTACTAGCAGCAAGTGTGGGGTACTTTTTTGGAAGAATGGGCAATTTTTTAAACGATAGATTAGTTGGCCGTGAAACTGATGCGCCATGGGGAATTTACACTCATGGAGCCCTGCGTCACCCTTCTGCAATTTATGAAGCTATTTTAGAGGGGATTGTCGTTGCCATGGTTCTTTTCTGGTTTAGAAGCAAAAAGAGTTTTGATGGACAACTCATGGCAATGTATGGGATGCTGTATGCCAGTGCAAGGTTTTTAGCTGAATTTTATAGAAGACCAGATCCGCAACTTGGATTTATCGCTTTTGGTTGGCTCACAATGGGACAGCTTCTCTCTTTTGCTATGTTTTTAGTTGGAGCAGGACTCTACTTTTGGCTCCAAAAAAGAGGGAAAGATCTCTTTAGAGGCGTAAAACACTCTCCGCGGTAGCACAGATCTCTTTTGGAGTTGTGGGCTTAAGCAAGATTGCATCGGCTTGAGTAATGCCCACAAC
>JAABTA010000130.1 GCA_011390075.1 Helicobacteraceae bacterium
TCTCCTTTTCTTTTCTGTTTTCGGTGAAACTCAATCACAAATCTATGGGCTTCATCACGGTAGTTTTGAAAAAAATGGAGTCTAGAATCGTCTGTTTTAAGTCGATACTCTTTACCCTCAAAATGCAAGATATCTCTTGCACTCCCCTTTGCGCGGTGGGCTTTTGCATCAATTTTCTCTTTGGCAATAGCCACAACATCAATAAATACCCCTACACTCATCAATATATCTACTGCCAATCGTCTAAGGGTCTCTCCTCCATCGATAATCCAGAGATCTGGCGGGGAGTTTTTATCAAAACTCTCAACCCTTCGCACAAGCATCTCTCTCATTTGTGCGTATTCATCTCTTGCCTCAAGATTGTAGTGGCGAAAATCTTTTTTCACAAACTTCCCACTCTCTCCCACAACCATTGCTCCCACATTGTACTCCCCTCCTAGGTGGGAGTTATCAAATGCCTCTATTCTAGACGGAGTAAGGCTCAGCCCAAAATACTCCTTAACTCTCTCTTCAATCATTTGTATAGAGGCGTCGGTTTTGAGTAGCTCTTGGGCATTTTTATAGGCAAGTTCTACAATTTTTTTCTTTGCACCCCTTGCTGGAACAATCAGCTCAAATCTCTTTTCAAAACTCTCCTCTAGCCACTTTTTCACCCCTTGGCTATCTTCAAAGTCCTCTTGAAGATAGATCTTGGTTGCCACCACAGGCATATCTTTGGAAAAAGAGGCAAAAAAGCTTCGTTTATACGCCTCATCTGCATCAAATCCAAAATCAAACTTAAACTGATTGGAGACACTTGATATCACCTTGCCATGGCGGATAAACATTCTCACACTGCACGCTCTGCTCTTTGTATGGGCAATGGCAAACACATCAAAAGAGTCACTAGAAGCAAGGTCTACACTACTAGAGACAACAGAGGCACGAATCCTCTCTATCATATCTCTGAGTTTGCCAGCCTCTTCAAACAAGAGATCTTGGGCGTAACTCTCCATCCGTTGGTGCAACTCATGCAAGATCTTTTGCTTGTCTTCTATATATCCAATAGCTCTAGCAACAATCTCTAGATACTCCTCTTTTGAAATTCTCCCTTCACAAGGAGCCAAACACTTGCCAATTTGATAAAAAAGACACGCCTTTTTCCCCCGAATACAGCTTTTTTTTTGCACCAAAGGAAAGATGTCATAAATTGCATTGACTATATCTCTGCCGCCTGTGGTATAGGGGCCAAAATATTTGATGCCTTTTCCTTTAATAATCTTTCTTGTGATAGCAAAACGGGGAAACGGCTCTTTGCTATCGTAGTAGATATAGGGATAGGTTTTATCATCACGGAGTAGTATATTGTATTTTGGTTTGAGTTGCTTGATAAGAGAGTTTTCCAAAATAAGGGCATCTGATTCTGAGTCTGTAAGAATGGTTGTGAGATCTTTGCTCTCTTGTATCATCTTGGATATTCTAGGACTCAGCCTTCTGTTTGGGGCAAGGGTTGGAGTAAACTGAAAATAGCTTTTAACTCTATTTCTTAGAACCTTTGCTTTTCCCACATAGAGCAGTCTTCCATACTCATCCAAAAACTGATAGATCCCACTGCTTTGAGGAAGGTGTTGTAACTTTGTCTCTAAACTCATAGGCTCTCTTGAATAACGGCTCGGATCTCTTCTATTTTTTGGGCAATGCTTGGGGAAGTTGCAAGGTTTTCAAAATGTGCATCTGCGCGCTCTTCGTACACCAAAATATACTGCTTTTTCTCATGCTCTTTTGGCTGAAACTCAAAATAGACTTTAACTTGCTCAAAATAGAACTCATCACACAACTCATCAGCTTTACGGAGCATTTTTGCAAGAGTCTTTAAAAGGGAGCTTTTGTTGTCAAACTCCTGCTTAAAGGCTCCAGAAGTGACAAAAATGACTAATGTATTATTCTTGATATTAGTATATAAAATTGCATCAACTAAAGCTTTTGGAAAATCTGATATGATCTTTTTTATACAATAGAGATCTCTCAATTTTTTAGAAGGTTTAATAAAATGTTCAGTAACTATCTGTTTAGATGTTTTCATGTGGCAATTATAGCACTCTTACTTTTTACTCTCTTAGGATGTGGCAAAAAGGGTCCTCCAAGATATAGTGACTTAGCCAATCAGATCCACCCTCAAGAGATACAAAGGAGCAATAATGGAGTATAGATATATAGGAAAAACAGGCTTAAGGGTGAGCCCCATTTGTTTAGGAACCATGACTTTTGGAAGCTCTACCCCCTCTAAAGAGGAGGCTTTTAAGATCTTAGATGCTGCTTATGAAAGAGGTATCAACTTTTTTGATACAGCAGAGATCTACCCAGTACCTCCAAATGCAAAGACAGGTGGCAATACAGAAACAATAGTAGGAGAGTGGCTCAAAACCAAACCAAGAGAGAGCCTCATTTTGGCAACCAAAGTCGCAGGAGCAGCTAGTGGGTGGTTTGTGCCACCAACAAGGCACGGCCTTACAGCTATGGATAGGTTCCATATTGAAAGAGCGGTTGAGGGCAGTCTTCAAAGACTAGGTACTGAGTATATTGATCTGTACCAAATGCACTGGCCAGATACTATTGTGCCACTAGAGGAGTCTTTAGAAGCGTTTGATAGACTTGTCCAAAGTGGCAAGGTGCGATATATTGGAACCTCCAACGACTCCGCCTATGGGCTTACAAAAGCTAATGAGATCGCTAAAAATAAAAACCTTGCAA
>JAABTA010000131.1 GCA_011390075.1 Helicobacteraceae bacterium
TCTATCCAAAACAATTTCTCTCTAAACAACCCAAGGTTTTTAGACGAACTAGCTAATGTGTGCAAAAAAGAGCAGATCTCACTTTTGCCCTACTCCCCAATTGGTGGTGGCGTGCTAAGTGGAAAATACAACGGCAAATTCTTTCCTGACAATGCAAGATTTAGCGAGTATCTCAAGGCGAGCAATCCAAGACAAAGAGCAATGGCCAACAGATTTGTGAATGAAAAATCTCTTAAGAGTACAAAAAAATATATGGAACTAGCCAAAGAGCTAGAAATATCACCTGTCACATTTGCTGTTGCTTGGAGTATGCATTTTGACTTTGTGGCTTCTACAATCATTGGCGCTAGAACATACGATCAGCTACAAAGCTCTCTGCAAGCACTTGATGTCAAACTTTCGCAAGAGACAATGAACAAAGTTGCCGATATTCAAAAAGAGATTATGTACCCGATGGGTTAAACTATCTTTTCAAACTGCTTTTAGCTGTTTTTGAGTGCCTTTATAATCTCTTGAAACATCTCAGGCATAGCAGAGGGATCCGTTGCTGTGATTATATTTGCATCAACACTCACAGGTTTTCCTGTGTGAGTCCCTCCTGCATTGATAATGTCATCTTGTATTGATGGGAAAGATGTTATTTTTCTGCCTTTACACACATTTGCAGATACTAACACCCACGGTCCGTGGCAGATAGCGGCAACTATTTTTTTGCTACTATCCATCTGCTTGACAAAATTTGTTATTTTTTTATTTGTTCTGAGTTTATCTGGTGCATAACCACCAGGGATAAAGACTATATCATACTCACTGCTTTGTGCATCATCGATTGATTTATCAGCTGCAAAAGTACCACCTTTTTTGCCTTTGAACTTGTCTTTGCTTTGCGATATCACATCAACTTTATACCCCTCTTCTAAAAAACGATAATACGGGTATAAAAATTCAACATCCTCAACCATATCTTCTACAAACACTGCTACTTGTAACATAAAAAATCCTTCTGTAGGTAATATAAGTAGAGGGTACCAACTATAATAAACACTGTCAATTCAAAAGAGGGTCAGACCCCGATCCGGAAGTGGCTCGCAATAATGTCAAAA
>JAABTA010000132.1 GCA_011390075.1 Helicobacteraceae bacterium
ATTGTCTTTAATCAGAATAGGTACCCCACTATCATCGCCATAGGTTGCAATCTCTGCACCTGTAAGCTGTTCTATATAGGCACCTAACTCTTTTTTTTCTTCGATTTTTTTATTAAGATCTTGCTTGAGATTGACTAACTCCTCTTGAGGGAGTAAGAGGGCTTCTTTTAAAGTAATCAAATAGAGTCCTTGAAGTTTGAGTTAAGGGCACTAAAGATGCCCTTAATACTAATTATAACAGATATTTTATTTACTGCCGATAATATAATACACCTCTTTTTGGGGAACTTTTTCTAAGGCAACTTTATACTTTTCTGCCCAAGCGTTCACCTTATCGTGGAACTCTTTGACAATCTCTGGAGAGTTAGAACTCTCATCGCATTTAATTTTAAGATAGTCTTGTTTGTTAGACATGGCAACAAAACCTGAAACATGCTGTAAAAAGTCATGTAAACTGATAAGATGTTTAGAAAATTTATCAAATCCTTTTGTATTTTGGATAACCTTTTCAGCTTGCGGGAGAGCGTTTTGAGTCTCTGTTATTCCTAGCTGTTTCAGTAAAGCTTCTGCATCAAAATTAATATGCATTGTTTATTCTCCTTAATTTTCATCAATAATTACTATTTTTCTAGACTTAGCAGGCACAACTGCTTTGGAGCTATGCACAGCCCCAAATTCGTTGGTTTTAGAGAGTCTCCCTTTGAGATCTACAAGTTCCGACTCCAAAGAGTCAATCTGCTTTTTCATCTGCATAACTATATCAACTCCAGCTAAATTTACCCCAAGATCTCGAGTGAGATTTAAGATAATTTTTATTTCGTCAATGTCTCTTTGGGAATAGAGCCTTATTTTACCGTCACTTCTTGAGGGTGTGACCAACCCTTCCCTCTCATACTGTCTAAGCGTTTGTGGGTGCACCTCTAAGACCTTCGAGACAACACTTATCATATAAACCGGTTCATCATAACTGTGCATCATTTTCTCCTTACACTACTCTGGGAGCTTCTCTTTCATTGCTAAGACAAGATCTTCATCAAGATCTTCAACCTTTGGCAACTTGATATTCGCCTGCAAAAAGAGATCGCCTTTCACACCAGACTTTCTATTAACCACTCCAAGCCCTTTGAGTCTAAACTTTTGCCCATACTTAATTCCCGCTGGAATTTTCAGATTGACATCCTTTTCTAAAGTTTTTATCTCCACTTTTCCACCAAAAAGAGCTGTTTTCAAAGGGACCTCAAACTTTTTAATTAAGTTGTCTCCATCTCTTTCATACTCAACAGACTCTCGTACAGAGACAATCAAAAAGAGATCGCCTCTTTGTCCTTGAAAGGCTTTGCCTCTTCCTCTTACCCGTAACTTTTCCGAATCTTTAATACCAGCTGGAATCTTTATATCAAAACTATCCCCGCCAATATTTACCTTTTGTGTCCCCCCTTGGATAGCCACTAAAAAGTCGATGGTAATTCTTGCCGTGATATCAAGATCTGGCATACCAAAATTAAAATCACTAGAGAAACCTTTTGCACCACCAAAGCCTCCAAAGCCACCGCTTTGACCAAAGACTTGGTTTAAAATATCGTTAATATCAAAATCTCCCCCCTGACCTTTGGCAAAGTCATGGAACGATTGGTTTCCAAACATAGCGTCACCATATTGGTCATACTGGGCTCTTTTTTGTTTATCGCTCAGCACTTCATACGCTGCGTTTAACTCTTTAAACTTATCTTCGGCTTCAGGGGATTTATTAATGTCTGGATGGTATTTTCTTGCGAGTTTTCTATACGCTTTTTTAATCTCTTCCTCAGTAGCACTATTACTCACATCTAGTGTTTCATAAAGACTTTTTCCTGCCATATTAATAATCCTATTATAATAATTTTGATAAAGATTATATCACAAGCTTTAGTCTATGTCAATCAAGTTTTTTACTACTGGGGTTTAAACTGTTCTACAATCTTCTCTTGAGGGTTTTGTTTGTAGTACTCCTCTTTTGAGAAATCGTATTTATAGTTTTCTATATAGTCTTTCACAATTTCATAGGCTCTTTGGAGTTTGGCAAACTCCTCTGCACTCCCACCAGCATCGGGATGAGTCTGTTTAGAGATCTCTTTATATTTTCTTTTGAGATCTTTGTTGTCTGAGTAGGAGAGAAGCTTTAATATTTTAATAGCTTCTCTTAAATCATTGTAGGTGTACTCTAGCATTGCATTAATGAAGAAAGTGTCTTACACCTGTAAAGTAGAGACTCATACCGTGCTCGTTTGTAGCTTGCACCACCTCCTCGTCACGCATGCTACCACCAGGCTGTATCACAGCGCTCACACCAGCACTAGCCGCTGCGTCAATAGAGTCTCTAAAAGGGAAAAAGGCTTCGCTTGCTAAAACAGCCCCTGTCACATCAATATTTTGAGACTTTGCTTTTTTAAGAGCGCAACTGGCAGCATCGACTCTGCTTGTCATTCCCATGCCAATAGCCACTAAAGAGGCATTTTTCACATAGGCAACACAGTTAGATTTTGTGTACGCTGCCACTTTCCAAGCAATCTCAAGATCTAAAAGTTCCGCCTCGCTTGCCTTATTTTTACTGACACATTGCGCCTCTGTGACCTCTTTGGTTTTTGCTCTATCAGCGTCTTGAAACACAAAGCCACCGAGGACATGTTTAAAGTCAAATCTATCTTCATCGCTAGGAAGCAACCCTTCTTTATTGAGCTTAAAGATCTTAATTCTTTTTTTGCTCTCAAATACTTTTAGAGCTTCCTCATCAAAATCTGGAGCCACTAAAACCTCCACAAAAATAGAGTTGATTTTCTGTGCGAGATCTTTTGTTACTTTGCCATTAACAGCCACAACTCCACCAAAAGCAGAGACAGGATCACAACGCAAAGCTTCCTCCCAAGCCTCACAGAGATCTTCTCTTAGTGAAAATCCACAGCTGTTGCCGTGCTTGACTATTGCAATAGCTCCTCTATCTTTAAATGCGCTAGCAAGCTTGACACAGCCACTCATATCGGTAAGATTATTAAAACTAGGCTCGCCTTTTATGGTCTCAAAATACTTATCATAAAAATTATCAAATTGATAGAGCCTGCCACTTTGATGGGGATTCTCCCCATAGCGCAAGGTTTGTACTTTATTGCCATAGATAAATCTATTATCGCTATCACTGTCAAAAAACCTGTCATTCATATAGTTAGCAATCATCGAATCATACCCTGCAGTGTGTTCGTAAGCTTTAATCATGAGCACTCTTCTAAATTCATAAGTGTCTTTATTGTCTAAAATAGCATCAATTACTAGATTGTAATCATTGGTATCTGTCACAATTAATACATCTTTAAAATTTTTCGCAGCGGATCGCACCATTGTTGGACCACCAATATCAATATTCTCTACAATCTCATTAAAATCATCAGTTTTTTCGGTGGTCTCTTTAAAGGGGTAGAGATTCACACACACTAAATCAATCGCTTCTATCTGATAATTTCTAGCGGTAATAACATCTTCTGGGTTCTCTCTTCTATATAAAATACCCCCATGGATCTTTGGGTGTAAAGTTTTTACCCTACCATCAAACATCTCTGGGCTATTTGTAAACTCTCCCACATCCATAGCCTCAATACCAGCTGCTACAATCTTTTTGAGGGTACCTCCTGTGCTTAGGATCTCATACCCATTTTCTGTCAAATCCCTTGCAAACTCAACAATTCCTGTTTTATCACTTACTGATAACAGTGCTTTTTTCACTCTTTATATCTCCTTTTTTTAAAACAAGTTTTTAAAAAATTCCTCTCACTAAAGCTACGACTAGTGTCGAGAACCTTG
>JAABTA010000133.1 GCA_011390075.1 Helicobacteraceae bacterium
GCCTCTTTGGAGATTGTTTTGGCGCTTAGGTGCAAGTTTGTGTTGAATGTGGCAATAAAATAGCGTACAAGATTGGCTATATCTGCCCTTCTCTCTTCTAGTTTTGGCAAAGAGATCTCAAGCGTTGAAAGTCTATAGAAAAGGTCATCTCTAAAATCGGAGTTTCTTAAAAGTTCACGAGAGGATAAAAGAGAGGTAGCAATGACTCTGCCATTAAACCCTAGCTCTTTTGAGGAGCCCACGGGAGAAAAACTTTTTGTCTCTATAAATCGCAGTAGTTTCCCTTGTGCTGAGGGTTTGAGATCTTGAATGTCATCCAAAAACAGTGTGCCACCTTCTGCCTTTTGTGCGTAGCCAATGTGATCGGCGTCTTTACTTTTAAACTGCTTACCATCTCTTCCAAAGAGCATTTTTTCAAAAATATTTTCTGGGATATTGGCACAATTAATAGCCACAAAGGGGTGCTCTTGTGTAAATGAGTTGTTGTGAATAAGCTTGGCAACAAGGTCTTTTCCTGTGCCTGTGTCTCCTGTGATGAGCACATTGGCGTCGCTGTTAGCGGCAATACCCACTGTTTTGTAAACCTCTTTCATATTTTCAAAAGTTCCTATAAACTCCTCGTTATCTTTAGAGTACGAGATCTGTTGCGTTTGGGTGTGTGGTCTAAATTTATTCACAGCCCCTACAATCTCAGTTTTGCTAAAGGGTTTTTGAATAATCTCTGTAATGCCTGCTTTGGATGCTTTGATAATATTTGATGGGGTTGTGTAACCTGTGATCATAATAATTGGCAGATCTATAGATTTGTTTCTAAGTCTCTTGATAACATCAATTCCCGTAAGAGAGCCTTCAAGCATCATGTCAAGGATAATAAGTTCAATATTAAAAACATCAATCCCCTCCTCTAAATCCTCTTCATCACCACAAAATCCGTAGCAGGTATGGTTCTCTTTTTGCAAGATTTTTTCTACTGCGTATTTAATATCTTCGTGATCGTCAATAATAGCTATATTCATACCCCCTCCCCTCTATTGGACTTTGGAAAATAGACCAAAAATTTTGTCAACCCAAAAACAGACTCCACCTCAATAAACCCTCCATACATATAGACAGTTTTATAAGTTGTATACAGACCAATACCGCTTCCACTTTTTTTTGTGGTAAAGAAAGGTTTGGCAATGTTGCGAAGGCTGTTTTTATCAATTCCCTCTCCAAAATCAATAACCTCTAAAACAGTATTTTCATCGCTTGTATAACCCTTTATTGTAATCACTCCCCTCTGGTTAGAGGCATCAATAGCGTTTCTTAAAAGATTAGTGATAATAAGCTCTAAATCCTCCATGCCTATGAAGATCTCTAGATCTTTTTCTATCTCTTGTTGCAGATGTATCTGCTTGTTTTGCAAAGCATCAGCAAACACAAAAAGCACTTGCTCCACAAGATTTTCCAAAACAATTTTTTGCGAAAGATCTTTATCGATAGGTTTTCCTGTGTCTAAAAACTTATTGACAAGTGTGTCTGTTTTTTGAAAGATTTTTAGAATTCTCGCCCTATCCTCGCTGTCTAGGTTTTTTTGCTCCAGCAAAAGCTTTACAGGTTGAAGATAATTTTTAATTTCATGAACCACCCCTGTTGAAATCTCTCCAATAATCTCAAAGGAGTTGGTAAAGCACTGCTGCTCTTCTAAGAGTTTGAGCCTTGTGATATCCGCAAAAGAGAGCGCATAGCCCTGCTCTACTTTTTTTGAGATGACATAGAAATAGAAAAGTTTTCCGTTGCTCTGTTCTTGTTCGATGACAAAGGTGTTTTTCCAACGGGCAATATTTTTCTCTATCTCCTCTAAGATCTTTGTTTTAAAACCACCTTTTTCCAAGATCTTCTCTTCTAGAATATGGATATTGCTATATTGCACCTGGAGCTTCTCATCTGTAAATAGCACCAACTCATTGAGGCTTTGGAGGATACTATGGTAGAAGTTTTTTAAATTCTTTTCACTCTCAATAGAGTCCCCTAGTTGCTGTAAAATGCTCTCCATAGAGTTTTGAAACTGAGTAATCTCATCTTGTTCTTTGGATACAACTCTTTTGATTTTTTCAAAATTTTTATTGTGAATCATCTTTGCGTTATAAGAGAGAGTGTCTAGTCTTTGTAGAATTCTATTGGAGATAAAATACGCCAAAACAAAAGAGAGCAGTCCAGCCAATACAACAAAAAGAGCAATGTGTAGATTAAAATCCCTAAAAAGCATTTGCAAGGAGGAGGTATCAATCTCTACAACAAAAACTCCAAGATCTGTGGTTTCGCTAGAGATAGCAAAACGCAAAAAATCCTCAAATGCTTCTGTGTCTGTCTGCATGCCAATAGGGTATTGTGAGGTGCGAGTATGGGCAACCACCCTACCCTTAGTGTCTAAAAAACCAGCAGACCTCACAAGGTTGATATCCGCAATAGAGTCCACAAACTTATAGATACTCCAAGTGTCATCCTCCATGATAGATTTGATAATAAAGGACTCATTCACATTAATAATATCCTCTACTGTACTCGAGGCTAGTTTGTTAATATTCTCTGTAACAGCCTTTTTTGCAACATAGATAATCCCGCTAGAAAAAAGGAGCAAAATAAGAAAAATAGTCCCTGTTATTTTTGTTTTTATGGAAAGAGAGAGTAGATGCTGAAGCATTATCTGTTTCTCCTCTTTATTAGAAACTCTTTAATTTTTTGAATTTTCTCATAAGAGATCTCTGTTGGTTGCGTGAATTTTGTAATTGCCATGGCCTCTAAGATCTTTCCTCCCTCCTTGTCTTTATCCATTGCTAAAAAGATCTCTCTTAGCTCATTTTTAACCTTTGAATCAAGCTCTGTTTGTACCACAAAAGGGGGCACAGGATAGCCTTTGAAATCATCTATAATCTTTAATTGATGTTTAATCTCAGGCTTTTTCTTTGCGTAGGCTTCATAGACCATACTGTCCACACTTGCCCCTGCAACAAAACCACTCAGCACTGCCTCAATAGATTCACCGTGATCATAAGTAAAAATAACTTTTTGAAAAAACCTCTCCTTATTGAAACCATTTTTTACAATCTCAAAAAAAGGGACTAATGATCCAGAGTTAGAGTCGGGGTCACTCATGGCAAAGGTTTCACCTTGCAACTCTAGCAGTGAGTTAAAAGGAGCGTCTGCTTTGGTGATAATTAAAGAGCTGTAGCTTGTTGTTTGATTGCTTGTCACAGGTAGAACTAGAAGTTCTGCTTTTTCGTTTTTTTGCAAAGCGTTAAAAGTAGATCCACAGACATAGGCAACATCAACCGTACCATTTTGAATAAAACTCTCCATAATGGAGTAGCTTTTGGCAAATTTTATATCAACAGCCACACTGCTTTTTTTATTGAGATAGTTTTTAAGATTCATAATAGTAGTAATGTCCTCTTTGAGGGTTACTCCTGTAAGTCCTAGTGTGATGCTCTCACTGGCGTAGAGAGTGGTGCACAGAAAGAGTGCGGTGGTCAATTTTTGAAAAACAGTGGTCAAATTCTGACCGTTAGACAGAAAAACTCTCAAAAGAGGCATCAGTAATCCTTATGGATAGGCAGTTCTTTAAAAAAAAATCTTTTTTTGATTTTACCCAATTTAACTAAATAGAATAGATGCACATACAATCCATGTACCTAAAGGAGTCAAAATGGAAGAAAACATCAATAAAAGAAGGGGTTTTTTAAAAACCGCGGGACTGTTTGCAGGGCTTAGCGCTGTTGCACCAGCTGTTGTTGCCAGCTCTCATGGAGGTGGGAATAAATCGATCTATGGA
>JAABTA010000134.1 GCA_011390075.1 Helicobacteraceae bacterium
AAACATGCATCTTATCTACTTGTGAGGAGGGTAGGCAAAAACTCTATAATTATAAACATATTTTAGCTTTTCTTTGGTTTCGCGACTATACAATTGATACATAAGAGCATTACCATGTTGTATAAGAGAGTGCTAAAAAGTATTTGAGTGAGATTTTGATAAAATAGAAAAGCAGTAAATATACAATAAGATATTGAGATATTAAAATTGGAGCGTGCTTTATGACACTTAAATTAAAAAACTTTTTGCATAGCATTGTTTTGGTTATTATCTCAGTTGCTATTGTTGCTTTTATTTCGGTTATAACAATTAACGATTTTGTAGATGAGATCTCTTCACAAGCAGATAAAAACGAGCAAATTGAAGCCAATTACTTCCAAGAAAAACAGCAAGAGCTTATTGCAGAATTTATTTTTGTTATTGCAAGTTTGAGTCTTATTATCTTTTTTCTCTCTTGGTATTTTATAAAAAAAGAGATTCTTATGCCTCTAAGAAGCATTCAGGACTCCTTACACTCAATTCTAAATAAGAACTACCAACCTATTCATTGCAGTACAAGTAAAGAGATACAAGAGATTACAGCCAGCATGAACACCGTTTTTTTGGAGTTCTCAAGAAACTATTCTGCTCTTCAGAGCTATCAAGAGAGTGTGAATATCTCTAATATTGTGACCAAAACGGATCTATTAGGTAAGATTACCTATGCCAATGAGCTTTTTTGCCAGCTAAGCGAGTATACACAAGAGGAGGTCATTGGAAAACCCCATAGCATTGTCCGCCATCCCGATATGGACTCTGCTACCTTTCAAGAGTTGTGGAAAACAATTTCAGAGGGCAACACATGGAGAGGCGTGGTGAAAAACAGAACCAAAAGTGGGGGGTATTATTGGACTGACGCTGTAATTAGTCCTGTTTTTGGTGATGGCGATACTATTGTTGAATATATCTCAATTCGAAGAGACATTACAGAGCTTATGGATAAAAAGGCTACTTTAGAGTTTAAAGCCAATTATGATGAGCTGACAAAGCTCCTAAGTAGAGATAAACTGCACAGCGATATTACAGATTTAAACAGTAAAGTTTTAGTGCTTATTAATATTAATAGGTTTTCGCAAATTAATGATTTTTATGGAATAGAGTTTGGAGATAGATTTTTAGTTGCTTTTGCCCAAAAGCTCCAAGAGTTAGCATTAGAGATCTTTGGCGAGGAGTGCCTTCTTTATAGAAATGGAGGCGATGAGTTTGCCTTGTTGTTTCAAGAACAGGTGAGTGATTGTGAAAAGAGAGTAGAAAAGTTGTTGCAACAGGTAGAAAAAACAGTGCTTGTGGTAGATGAGAGCTCTGTCAATATAAATCTAAGCTGTGGTATCTCTTTTGAAGCGCAAGACAAGCTTTTGCATAGTGCCGATATAGCGCTCAAGATCTCAAAACAGACAAGAAAGGATTATGAGATCTATGCCAAAGATAATGCTTTTGAAAAGAGTATTCAAAACAATATTCTATGGTCAAATAAGCTTGTTGAGGCAATTGAGAATGATAGAATAGTTCCGTTTTTCCAGCCAATAGTGAATAATACAACCTTAGAATATGAAAAGTATGAGTCGCTTATTCGTCTCATTGATAGTGAGGGCAAAGTAGTGAGTCCTTTTTTCTTTTTGGATGTTTCAAAACAGACAAAACACTACTCTTTACTTACAAAGATAATGATTGATAAAAGCTTTGCCTACTTTAAAGAGAAAGCGGTGGAATTCTCTCTTAATTTAACAATAGAGGATATAGGGAGCATGCAATTGCAAGAGTATCTTTTTACTGCCTTAGAAAACAATAAAGAGATGGCTCACCGCATAGTTTTTGAGATTGTTGAATCGGAATCGATTAGTGACTATTCTGAGGTTATACGCTTTATTGACAAAGCTAAATCAAAAGGGTGCAAAATTGCGATAGATGACTTTGGAAGTGGCTATAGCAACTTTGAATACCTCATTAAGCTTCAAGCGGACTATATTAAGATAGATGGCTCTTTGATTAAAAACATAGCGACCCATAAAGAGTCCTTTATTGTAACAGAGACTATTGTCAGTTTTGCAAAGCAGATGGGAATCAAAACCATTGCGGAGTTTATCGAGAACGAAGAGATACTCAAAAAAGTGCAAGAGTTAGGCATTGACTACTCGCAGGGGTATTACTTTTCTGCGCCTACGGCTAAAATTGTAAAGAGCAAAAGTTAAAACGCATGTTTGCCCATCTGCTCAACAAAATGATTGTCATTATCTATATCGCTCTTGTGATAACTCTCTATTTTGGGGTAGAGGTAATAATTGATGAAAAAATTGCCAACTACAAAGAGAGAGAAAATAGCGCTCTTGCAGGAAAAATACACTCAGATGTGCAAACACTCATAGAAGAGAAAGAGGATGCCACACTAGCCATAGCTATCTCTTTGGCATCGAACAACCTTTTTATAGAGGCCATGAAAAAAGAAGATCCATCTCTTGCGGATCTACAAAAGGTTTCAAAAAACTTTCAAAAAAATACGGTATTTCAAAATATCTGGATGCAACTGATTGACAAAGAGGGAAAAAGCTTTAAAAGAAGCTGGAGTGAAAAAAAAGCAGATGAGCTTCTTGCCATAAGGGAGGATGTAAAAAAATTATTTCAAGATAAGCAGATACGAAATACCATCAGTGTGGGTAAGTTCTCTATCTCTTTTAAATCCATGGTGCCAATATATGATAAAGATGAGTTTTTGGGAATCTTTGAGGTTATTTCCCATTTTAACTCCATAGAGCAAAAGCTAAAAAATAGTGGCTATGACTCTTTAGTTTTGGTGGATAAAACATTTAAAGACCAGCTTACGCACAATATCTCTAAAAGATTTGTAGATGGCTACTATGTGGCAAATTTTGAGCCAAGTGAGAAGCTTTTAAAAATCATCAAAAAGGAGGAGGTAGAAAAGTTTGTTGTAGATAACTCGCTCTATTATAACTATCAACAAGAGCAGATTATTGTCTCTGTGCCAATTTTTAATGCAGAAGATAAGCCCATTGCTTCCGTGATCGTTTTAGCGCCTACGGTGATTAAATCCAGCGATATTACCTCAATCAAGCTTATTCACTATATCTATGGATTTTTAGCCTTTTTTGTTGTAAGTATCATCTCGTATTTGCTCCTTGATAAACAGACAATCACCTCAAGAATAGACAGTTTTAGCCATGCAACAAAAACAGTGTTTTTTATGGGAGCTTTTTTCGTCCTATTTGCTCTTTTGCTCTACCTCTTTTTAGCGTACGAAAAAGAGTCTAAAATAGAGCAGTATCTTCAGGAGACAACGAAAGCAAATGAAAAGATCTACCAACAGATCTATAGAAAATACAAAGATCTCTCTCAGATTATATTTGAAACAAAGATAGATACCCCTAAGGTAAAAGAGATACTCTCGCAAACATCAAAGAAAAATGCAAGGAAAGATCTCTACGCCCATCTCCAAACAAGTTATGAAGTGCTCCAAAAATATAAACTCAAACAGCTCCATTTTCATACACCAGATGCAAAAAGCTTTTTGCGATTTCACCGTCTAGAGAAGTACGGAGATGATCTCTCCAAGGCAAGACAGACAGTAGCGTATGTGAGCCAACACAAAAGAAAAATTGATGGGTTTGAAGAGGGAAAGATCTTTAATGGATTTCGTTTTGTCTACCCACTGTTTAAGGATGAGGTCTATCTTGGAAGTGTAGAGGTCTCTTTTTCGGCGTTGTATGTTATTGAAGAACTCATTCAAAATTTTGGGTTTAATGCTGACTT
>JAABTA010000013.1 GCA_011390075.1 Helicobacteraceae bacterium
GTGTGGATATGAACAGATGCTAGAAGTATCGGCAATTGATTATGTTGCAAGAGACAACTCCTTTGAGATCTTTTATGAGATGCTCTCTCTGACTCAAAATAAGAGATTACGAGTCAAAACTAAGATTGCAAAAGATGAGCATATTGAATCTGCTTCTTTTGTATATTCTCTTGCTGAATGGGGTGAAAGAGAGTGCTATGACATGTTTGGCATTATCTTTACAAACCACCCAAAACTTAAAAGAGTGCTTATGCCAGATGACTGGATGGGGCATCCACTCCTTAAGACCTATCCACTGCAAGGTGATGAATTTGCCCAGTGGTATGAGGTTGATCTTTTATATGGCAAAGAGAATAGAGAACTCATTGGCCCAGAAATTAGAGATGGTGCATGGATCGATAGATATGATACAAAGAGATTTTCTAGATTAGGCAAAGAGGTACCTTTTGGAGCAGAGTACAAAGAGGACGAAACTCCAATAGAGTATCTCCCAGATGGCGTGCCTATTTTAAGTGAAGATTTTGATGGAAAAAAACAGACAACATTGAAAGAGAGAAAATAGTATGCAACAACCTAATAAACTCAGACCTTTCTATGAAAATGTTGCTTTTGAGAGAGATGATAATACAATGATTATCAACTTTGGACCAAACCACCCCTCAGCCCATGGACAGCTTAATCTACTTTTAGAGCTCCAAGGGGAAAAAGTCATCAAAGCTACCCCTAGAGTTGGGTATCTCCATAGAGGTATGGAGAAGATGGCAGAGAATATGATCTATAACGAGTACATGCCTACAACTGACAGAATGGATTATATCGCCTCAACAGCTAATAACTACGCATTTGCCCTAGCTGTGGAGAAGCTCATTGATGTGGAAGCGCCTAGAAGGGCTCAAGCTATTAGGCTTGTGCTCGTCGAACTTAATAGACTCATGAGTCACATTTTCTGGCTTGCTGTGCATGCACTCGATGTGGGCGCTATGAGTATTATGCTCTATTGTTTCCGTGAGAGAGAATATATTATGGATTTAATGGAGGACTACTGTGGTGCAAGGCTGACCCACTCTGCTATTAGAATTGGTGGTGTGCCATTGGATTTTACTCCAGAGTGGATTGAAAAACTTTTAGCCCTCTTAGAGACAATTCCAGCGCAGATTGATATGTGGGAGAAAATTCTTACCACCAATAGAATTTGGAGAATGCGACTAGAAGATGTTGGTAATCTGCCAAAAGAGATGGCATATAGCTGGGGATGCAGTGGACCAATGCTTAGAGGAAGTGGCATCAAATGGGATATTAGAAAAGAGCAACCCTACGAGCTTTACAGTGAGATAGATTTTGATGTGCCAATAGCGCAGACCTGTGACAGTTATGGAAGATACAAAGTCTTTTTAGAGGAGATGAGACAGACAATCAAGATTATCAAACAAGGTGTTGCCATCTATAAAACTACAGACTCTAAACTTATGGCTGACGCTCCTGAGTTTATCTCTGCATCCAAAGAGGATTTAATGACACAAAACTACTCTTTAATGCAGCACTTTGTGCTTGTGACCCAAGGCATGAGACCACCTAAAGGCGAGGTGTATGTGCCTACAGAGTCTCCTAAAGGTGAGCTTGGTTTCTATATTGTTTCAGAAGGGGAAGCCTATCCCCATAGACTGAAAGTACGAAGTCCAAGTTTTTACCATACAGGCATTTTACAAGACTGGCTTGTTGGAGAGAACTTAGCAGATATTGTCACTATAATTGGTTCTTCTAACACAGTATTTGGTGAGGTGGATAGATAATGCAACGATTTGACTTAAGACACTTAAAAAGTGAGTTTGATAAAAGAATGGTTGAGATAATGAAAACAGAAGTAGCAAAAGGCGAAGTTGCTATTTTTCTTTTTGAAGTTGGAGACTTTAGCGCTATTCAAAGAAGTGCAGATTTGATAAGAGATAATGGGCATGAACTGTTGAATTCTTTAAAATTTAATGAAGTTGACTGGACTATCTCAGCAAGAAAGAGTGTGTAGTAATGCAGAACACAATCAAAAATAGTACTCTACAAACATACAGAGATGCGATCGTAGATAGAGTTGGATCTAGCGATGCTGTCCTCTGTATTGGTGAGTCTTTTTTTGGTGAGAATAGCTTTGTCGCAGATGCTATACAAGGTATTAATTTTGTCTACTGCCACCCAGTGGAAAATTATAAGATTGCTTCAAAAATAGATCTGTTTTTAAAATATGAGACAGGTTCAGAAGAGGGAGTAGTGGCACTTTTGACCTCTACTCTTAGTCATAAAGAGAGTATGCCACAAGCGTGCCAAGAGTACTTTTTAGATCTTGATATTGGGTATCTCTCCTCTGAGTCTAATGTTGGAGAAGAGGAGATTGAAGCGATAGGTAAACAATTTGCTTTGGCAAAGGCTCCGCTGATTGTAGTGGGTAAAGATCTCTGCAATCATCCTCAAGCAGACAATATTGTTAGGCTTCTTACTTGTTTGGAGCAACATTCAAATATTCAGATTGTATCTCTTTGCCAAAATAAGGGTGCCTTAGAAGATAAAAATAAAGATCTAGAAGAGATCTCTCGGATAGAGGAATTTAATGGAAGTGTTATCTATTGCATCAATAGCTATCTTCCAACTGCAAAGAGTAAACTTTTTTGCTCTTTACAGTTTTTAACAGCGTTTAAACTACAACAAGGAGATCCTGTGGAGTTTGAGTGTTTTGGAGCAACACTAAAGACAGAAGTTGTGTATGATGAAAACTTGAAAGGTACAATAGGATTGCTCACAGGCGAGAGTGCAGAAGAGACAAGAACAACAATACAAAACTATCCTTTTGTGCAAACAAAAATAGAAAAAAGAGATGTGTAATGAGTGAAGTTACTATTAAAATTGATAAAAAAGAGATAAAAGCGGTCGAAGGAGAGAGTGTTCTTAATGTAGCAAGAGCAAATGGTATCTACATTCCTGCCATCTGTTTTCTCAAAAGAACCTCTGCTTCTATGGCTTGTAAACTTTGTATGGTTGAGGCAGACGGCAAGCGAGTCTATTCTTGTAATGCAAAAGTAAAAGAGGGCATGGATATTGTCACACATACAGAGGAGATAGAGCACGATAGAAGAAAGATTATGGAAGCTTATTGCGTCAACCATCCTCTTCAGTGTGGAGTGTGTGATAAATCTGGTGAGTGCGAGCTTCAAGACAATACAATGTTTCAGCAGGTCTATGAGCAGTTTCAAGCAGTACAAGATACGCCAAGGCATATTAGTATTTGGGGAAGCGTTAAATATGATGGCGCTCTTTGCATTATGTGTAAAAGATGTATTACCGTTTGTAAAGAGATGGTTGGTGACGACGCCTTGACAACTATGGCACGAGGTGGTGCTGAGATTGATGAAGAGAAATACAATAAAGAGACAATGGGCAAAGATCCCTTCGGCATCTGGAAAGCTATTAATAAAAACCTTATAGATAAAAAAATTCCTAACCCAGACTCAAGAGAGAATCCTTGTACAGACTGTGGAGAGTGCGCTGCTGTCTGTCCAACAGGGGCGATGATTACCAAAGATTTTCAATACACCTCCAATGCATGGGAGCTTGAGTCTATTCCCTCCACTTGTGCCCACTGTAGTGTGGGATGCCATCTCTATTACGAAGTAAAATATGAGAGCATTGGTAATAATGAGAAAAAGATCTATAGAACAAAAAATGATTTTCATTTCCAGTCAATTTGTGGCGCAGGAAGATTTGGTTATGACTTTGAAAATAGAGCCCGTAAAGATGAACGAACTTTTAAAAAAGCTATTGAAGCATTTAAAGAGGCAAAAACTATCGCTTTTTCTAGCTTGATTACCAATGAAGAAGCACTAATTTTGCAAAAACTCAAAGAAAAGTATGGGTATAAGCTTGTGAATAACGAAGCAAAAAACTATCAAAACTTTTTACATGAGTTTAGTAAAACCAGTGGTAACTCTTTATATACAGGAAGTGTTGACGAGCTTGTAAGTAGTAACTTTTTTGTCTCCATTGGAACGAGTCTAAAATCGGACTCTCCAGTGCTTCGCTACTCCTTAAATAATGCAGTAAAAATGAACAAGGGAGCGGCTATCTACTTTCACCCAATTTTAGATCCGTTAATTGACGCCATGCAGAAAAATATTCTCTCTGTGAATCATCCTGCAGGGAAAGAGGAAGCTGTTGTTTACTATCTTTTAGACATGTTTGCCAATAAAGAGGCGTTGCCACAAGAGATTGTCTCCTATCTTGATTCCTTTAAATCAGAAACAACTGAGACAGTTGAAGAGGTTGTAAAAGAGAAAGTAACCAATAAAGAGGGCGAGGAAGAGGTTGTAGAGAAAACAATCACAAAAGATGTGAAAAAGATTGTGAATAGACTCTATGAAGAGATGGGCGTCTATATTACTGATGATAAAGAGAAAGAGATAGAGAAGCTTATTGCTAAAAAAGATAAATATTCTTTGATTGTAGGAGAGGATGTGATTACCCACCCAAGATCAAAAAATATTGCCAGACTTTTAGGGATTTTGGAGAAAACATCACTATTTAAAGTTGTTATTGTTCCACCAAAAACAAACTCTTTAGGAGTGGCTTTAATCTGTGACCTCGATGACTCAAAAGAGGGGTATTGCGTGGGTTATAACGCTGAGGGAGACTTTAGACTCACAGCAAGTGGAGCAACTAAAGAGAATGAACTTGATATGCCAGCTCTCAATCAACAAGAGGGAACTTTTGTGAATGTTAGCAGAAGAGTTGTTCCGTTAAACCCTGCACTAGATTACAAAGGATTTACTCTAGGAGATATTGCCAACAAACTTGAAATTATTTTTGAATATACTGTGGATTTGACAGAAGAGTTGCCTCAGGAAAAAGGTTTCAAACCGATCTGTTTTGATGAACTTGGAAGTGGCTTTGAGGTGAGTGGCTTTGAGAATAGAGGCTACCAAATTCAGCCAATAGAGACAAAAACTTCTGAGAGTGTAGAAAAAATTGCCCATATTGATGATATTCGTGGCACGGTTGTTTATAGGTGCAATCCTATCAAACAATTTAGTGCGTATACGGCAAAATCGACTATCTTAGCCTCGGATCCAATTCCAAATGGTGGCTGGGCTGATAATATCTATGCGAGCGAAGAGTTTTTGGTCGCCAATAAACTCAGTGATGGAGAGAGAGTCAGACTCTCTTCTGATGGTGTACAAGAAGAGCTTATTGTTCTTAAGGGCGAAAAAATTGATGGGAAAATTGCCCTTGTACCAAACTTTTTGGGAAGTAAACTATTTTCAGATACAGATTATAGATTTAAAGATGTAACAATCGAAAGGGTTGATGGATGAGTGATGTTACCTTCTATATTATAGAGACAATTATAAAAGCCTCTTTGGTAGTTTTGATACTCTCAGCAATAGCTGGTTTTACAACATACTTTGAGAGAAAAGTTCTAGCCTTTATGCAAAGAAGAAAAGGGCCTATGCATGTTGGACCCCATGGATTGTTACAGATTGCAGCAGATGGTATCAAGCTCTTTACAAAAGAGGATATCGTTCCTGCTCAATCTATAAAACCGATATTTAAAATAGCTCCAATTATTACAGCTGCCACTGCCTTTATTGCCATGGCTGCGGTTCCGTTTTTCCCGCCATTTGAGCTTTTTGGAAGAACAATTCATCCAATTGTTGCGGATGTGAATGTTGGAATACTGTTTGTATTAGGTGTTGGAGCTGTTGGTTTATATGGCCCACTTTTAGCAGGTATGGCCTCTAATAATAAGTGGGGGATGTTAGGAGCTGCTAGAACTACTGTGCAGTTTGTCTCGTACGAAGTTGTCTCGGGACTCTCTATATTAGCTCCTATTATGATTGTTGGGAGTCTCTCTTTAGTGGAGATGAATAACTATCAAAGTGGGGGACTTTTAAGTTGGCTTATCTTTAAGCAACCCATCGCTTTTTTACTTTTCCTTATTGCCGGGTATGCTGAGACAAATAGAACGCCTTTTGACCTTTTAGAGCATGAAGCAGAGATAATCAATGGCTATGGAACTGAGTATTCAGGTATGAGATGGGGGATGTTTTTTATTGGTGAATATGCCAATATGTTTACAGTGGCTTTTCTAGTCTCTTTAGTGTTTTTAGGTGGATGGAATGATTTCTACTTTATTCCAGGGGCTATTGCTATTATATTAAAGGTACTTTTTTTAATGTTTCTTTTTCTTTGGACAAGAGCAGCATGGCCACATATTAGACCAGATCAGATTATGTGGATGATGTGGAAAGTATTGATGCCTTTGGCAATAGTAAATATCTTTATCACTGGTTTAGTGATTTTATAAGGTGAGTATGATGGAGAGAGAAGGAATTAAAAACTATATAGAAGTTGATACCCGTACACGGCCAGTCAGTAGATGGCAACAATTTACACAGGTTGTCAGAAGAAGTGTCAGTATAGAACTACTAAAGGGGCTCAAAATTGTTTTTGGTGTGTGGCTGAAAGATGAGAGTCATACGCTGATATACCCAAAAGAGAAACTCCCTTTAGGGCCTAGATATAGAGCTGTTCATAAACTACTACGGCTAGTTGAGAGTGGCAATGAGAGATGTATTGGCTGTGGTCTTTGCGAGAAGATCTGTATTGCTCAATGCATTAGAATGGAAACAAAGATAGATGAAGATAAGCGAAAAGAGGTGGTTGATTATAGTATTAACCTAGGACGATGTATCTTTTGTGGATACTGCGCTGAGGTTTGTCCTGAACTTGCTATTGTCCATGGTGGCAGATATGAAAATGTGAGTGAACAAAGAGCTCACTATGTGCTTAAAGACGATATGCTAACCCCTATTGATCTACTCAAGCAACAAGAGGAGTTTCCTGGATACGGCGCTATTAGTCCTGATGCTGATAGTAAAATCAAAAAAACACCACTAGAGTATTAAGGAGTTTATGTGTTTGAATTAGTAGCTTTTTATCTTTTTGCGTTTTTAACAATAGGCTCATTTGTAACCACTGTAAAAACAAGACAACCACTCTATGCGCTTACATCATTGGCAGCAGGGATGATATTTATCTCTGCTTTCTTTTTTATGTTAGATGCTGATTTTATGGGAGTTGTACAGATTGTTGTCTATACAGGTGCCGTTTTGGCTCTTTATGCTTTTGGTATGATGTTTTTTGACTCCTCTAGCCTTATTAAAGAGAAACAAAGACCTGCCTCCACTGTTTTTATACTTGGAACAATGATAGCATTGGTAATTGTCTCTATGCTTGTAGCTCCAATTGCCGCCGATCACTTCCAAGGGGCGTATCCTCCAATTGAGGGTGAGGGCAATGTGGAGAATATTGGTTATATCCTGTTTACAAAGTATCTTGTACCATTTGAACTTGCTGCTGTTATGCTTTTAACAGCCATGATTGCGGGGATTGTTTTGGCAAGCAAACATATGAATTTGAAGGAGAGTGAATGATTGGACTAAGCCACTATCTCATTCTCTCTGTAATACTTTTTTTGATTGGTATGGCAGGGGTGATGACAAGAAAAAACCTATTGATGCTTCTGTTTTCTACAGAGATTATGCTCAATGCGGTTAATTTAGGTTTTGTAGCAATTTCAAAGTTTCATCATGATCTCTCTGGTCAGATGTTTTCGTTTTTTATTATTGCAATTGCTGCTAGTGAAGTTGCCGTTGGGTTGGGGCTTTTAATTGCTCTTTATAAAAGAACAGGATCTTTAGATCTTGATTCTATCGCTAAAATGAACGGGTAGGGGGAGCTATGGAAATATTACTAGTTATTGCGCTTTTTGCCCCACTTGTTGCGGCAGTGTTTGCGGCTTTGTTTGCTATGACAGAAAAAAAGCTTTTTGTTGGGGTAATTAACTCTATTTTAATAGGACTCTCATGGTTTGCTTCTATGATACTTCTGTATTATGTATCTATAGACAGACCTGTAAGTTTTACACTGTTTGATTGGATTGCGACAGGGCATTTAGATCTCAAATTTGGATTTTTGGTGGATCAAATTAGTGCTGTGATGATGGTTGTAGTGACAACCGTTTCCGCACTAGTGCATGTCTATTCCATTGGATATATGGAGCATGATAAGAGTTTTAATAGATTTTTCTCCTATCTTTCAGCCTTTGTTTTTTCAATGATGGTGCTTGTAATGAGTGACAACTTCTTAGGGCTCTTTATAGGTTGGGAAGGTGTTGGTCTGTGTTCCTATCTGCTTGTAGGGTTTTGGTACCACAAACCAGATGTTCCAAGATCAGTTAATCCATCTATCTCTCCTTCTTGGGCTGCCAATGAAGCTTTTATCGTTAATAGAGTAGCAGATTTAGGAATGCTTTTAGGTATTTTTCTTATCTACTGGCAATTAGGAACCCTTACCTATTCAGAAGTGTTTGCCAATATCGCTACACTAGATGCAAATATTACAACATGGATTGCCATTTTACTCTTTATCGGTGCTATGGGTAAATCAGCGCAGTTTCCTCTGCATACTTGGCTTGCGGATGCCATGGAGGGTCCAACCCCTGTTTCTGCCCTTATTCACGCTGCTACAATGGTAACAGCTGGGGTCTATTTGCTTGTGCGATCTAATGAGATCTATATGCTCACACCAGATGTTGGTTTCTTTATTGCAGCCCTTGGTGCGTTTGTGGCTATGTTTGCTGCCTCTATGGCTCTTGTGAATAATGATGTAAAAAGAGTTATTGCCTACTCAACCTTGTCTCAGCTTGGCTATATGTTTGTTGCAGCTGGGCTAGGGGCGTATTGGGTGGCGCTGTTTCATCTTATGACGCATGCTTTCTTTAAAGCGCTTCTATTTTTAGGTGCTGGTAATGTTATGCATGCTATGGATGATGAACTTAATATTAAAAAAATGGGTGGTTTATATAAAGTGATGAAACCAACAGCAATTATGATGGCTGTTGCTTCTGTTGCCCTAGCGGGTATCTATCCACTGGCAGGATTTTTCTCTAAAGATAAGATCTTAGAGGTTGCTTTTGGGGATGGTTATATGATTATCTGGCTAGTGCTACTGATTACAGCTGGGCTCACAGCCTTCTACTCTTTTAGAGTGGTTATGCTTGTATTCTTTGGTGAAGAGCGATATAAAAACAGAGAGCTTACAAGTCCAAATGGTAACCATTTTCACCCACACGAGATGCCAATATATGTCTTAATTGCTATGAGTCCATTGATGATTCTAGCTGTGATTTCAGGATTTTTTGAGCACGCCTATCATGAGTTTGTGAGCGAGGTGCTTCCTATGAATATGCCTCATTTAGAGAGCGGTACTCTGTATGCGCTGATTGCCATAACCTTGGCCACCTCTTTAAGTGGTATTGCTTTAGCGGTGTATAAATATAGCCGTGGTGGTTTTAATCCTCGCTGGGAGAACAACTTTTTTTACAAACTTTTTAGCAATCAATACTATATTCCAAATATCTATAATGCAGTTTTTATTCAAGGATTTGGAGGACTTTCTAGGTTCGCATGGAGAGTGATTGACCAAAAAATTATTGATCTATTGGTGGATGTTGTAGCTCGTATCGTTATGTTTACAGGTAGGGGCATGCAGTCACATCACACAGGAAACCTTTCTCAGATGCTACGACTTATGGGATTAGGTTTGGTTGTAATGGTACTTATGGCTGTACTGTTACTACAAATTGGACAAGGAGCGTAATTGATGGAGAATATCTTAAGTTTTTTAATTTTCTTTCCAGTAGTAGCAGCTATTTTTGGATTTATAATTAATGAAAGAAGTATCAAGGTGTATGCAATTTCCATTGCTACTATTGAGTTTTTAGCGTCTTTAGCCCTTTGGTATAAGTTTGACACAACGACAGCCTCGTTGCAATTTGTAGAGAAATTTTCTCTCATTAGCACTTATGGCATTAACTACTTTGTAGGGATTGACGGTATCTCTTTATTTATGATTATACTCAGTACCTTTATGACGCTTATAGCGCTCATTAGTCTCTCAATTACAGAAAAGCTCAAAAATCTTGTGGCTTCTTTGTTGGTTTTAGAGATGACCATGATTGGTGTTTTTGCCTCATTAGATGGTATTTTATTCTACTTCTTTTGGGAATTCTCACTGATTCCAATGCTCTATATTATTGGATATTGGGGAAGTGGCGATAAGATCTATGCTGCGGTGAAGTTTTTTCTCTATACCTTCTTAGGATCTTTAGTGATGCTCCTTGGTATGATCTATTTGGCGTGGATGTTCAAAGATGCAACAGGG
>JAABTA010000135.1 GCA_011390075.1 Helicobacteraceae bacterium
CAGAGCGATTTTGAGAAAATGGTGCAGACATACGCCAACATGGAGGTTGAGTATAACAACCTCAAAGCAGTGACACTTGCCATGATGATACTAGAATCAGGAAGAGGAGACTCAGATCTAGCCAAAGTGCACAAAAACTATGCAGGACTCAAATACCGAAGTGCTATTAAACAATATGCACAGAAGGTAAAGTACAAAGCCAGTGATGGCTTTGATTACTACAGTAAGTTTAGGGATCACACAACCTTTATTAAAGGTTTTTGGGCATTTTTAGATAGATGGCCATACAAGGGCTGGCGAGAAGAGGCGCACTCTCCAAAAGCCTTTTTGGAAAAAATAGCCACAAAATACTGCCCCTTTAATAAAAACTATGTCGAGCAGGTGATGAGTCTTGTCCCTGAAGCAGAGTATGTCCTGAGCAAATACAAAAAGAGCAATGAGATTAAAGTTGCTCTTTTAGAGTAAATATGGCCTTAGGATTGTAAAAGCAGATCGATTTTTGCCACCACATCATCGATCTCTGCCTCTCTCGCTTTAAGATCAAGCTTAAGTTGGCTGATGACACTCTCTTTGGCTACAAGCTTTTGTTCGTACTGAGCTGCTTGAATTGCAAGATCGTCATTGGCTCTTAGCTCTTTGTTCTCTTGCTGTAAACGGTGGATCTCTTCTATGAGTGAACTAATTTTTTCATTAATCCATGATATTTTTTGTGTAGATGTCATTGTGTTCCCTTTTTTGTATGGAATAGAGGTGCTTTATAGAATAATTTTGCTTATCTTTGGTAAAATCGAATTATTTAAGAAAATTTAAACCCAGTTTAAAGGTGAACAATGAAAGTACTACTTACAAAAGATGTAAAATCTCTTGGAAAAGCAGGAGAGATCAAAGAAGTCAAAGATGGCTATGGACAGAATTTTATTGTTGGAAAAGGGTATGGTAAGTTAGCAACGGCTGATGTTATCAGACAGTATGAAGCCAATAAGAAAAAAGAGCAAGAGAGAGAAAAAGCGAAACTAGAAGAGCTTCAGATTTTAGCAAAAGAGTTAGAGAAAGCATCGGTAAAAATTACTAAAAAAGTAGGGGCTAATGGCTCTTTATTTGGCGCTCTAAAAAAAGAGGATATTGCAGAAGCCCTTAGCGCTAAGGGGCTTGAGGTAGATAAAAAACATGTGGAGATTGATGGGCACATTAAAGCAACAGGGATCTATGAGGTATCTATCAAGCTAGGACACGGTATGCATCCAGTGGTGCAGGTGGAAGTGGAAGCAGAGTAATGGCACTTCAAGAACTTCATGCAACAACTATCTTAGCGTGCAAAGGTAAAGATAAAGCAGTGATTGGTGGCGATGGTCAGGTAAGCTTTGGCAACTCTGTTTTAAAGGGAAATGCTACAAAAATACGCACACTAGGGAGCGGAAAAGTCCTTGGGGGCTTTGCAGGAAGCACAGCGGACGCTTTTAATCTTTTTGATATGTTTGAAAAGCATCTTGATAATGCCAAAGGAGATATCTTAAAAGCCGCTGTTGAGTTCTCCAAAGAGTGGCGCAAAGATAAATATCTCAGACGCCTAGAAGCTATGATGATTGTGCTCAACACAGAGCACATCTTTATTCTTACCGGCAATGGAGATGTGGTTGAACCAGAAGATGGAAAAATTGCAGCTATAGGAAGCGGTGGCAACTTTGCCATATCTGCTGCAAGAGCGCTTGATAGACATGCCAAGCTTGATACTGAAAAGCTTGTCAAAGAGTCTCTGCTTGTTGCAGGAGAGCTGTGTGTCTTTACAAATACAAATATAAAAACTTTGAGTTTAGAGAAAGAGAAATAGATGGAATTAACTCCAAAAGAGATTGTAAAGTATCTTGATGATTTTATTATTGGACAAAAAGAGGCAAAAAAGGCCATTGCTATTGCCCTGAGAAACAGATATAGAAGAATGAGGCTCGATCCAGAAATTCGTGATGAGGTATTGCCAAAAAATATTCTTATGATAGGACCCACCGGGGTGGGCAAAACAGAGATCGCAAGAAGAATGGCAAAGATGTTTAAATTGCCATTTGTCAAGGTAGAAGCCACAAAATATACAGAAGTGGGTTTTGTTGGCCGTGATGTGGAATCGATGATTCGAGATCTTGTGTATGACTCCTTGAAGATTGTGAAAGAGGAGCACGAAGAGGCAAATAAGTCTAAAATAGGGGACTATGTTCTTGATGAGATTACAAAAAAACTTCTGCCACCACTACCTAAAGGCGCAAGCCAAGAGAAGCAAAAAGAGTATGAGACAACCTTTAATAGACTGCGAGAGATTGTAAAAAGTGGCGAAAAAGATGATGCACTCATCGAGCTAGAAGTGGAGCCAAAAAATAATATAGAGATTATTGGAGGCGACAGCATGCCTCCAGAGCTTTCTAAATTGCAAGACTCTTTTTCAAAGATCTTAGGTGGCAATAAACGAGTGAAAAAAGAGGTCACCATTAAAGATGCAAAGAGAATTTTGCAAAGTGAGGGGAGCGAGAAGCTCCTCAATATGGAAGAGGTGCAAGAAGAGGCTCTTAAAAGAGCAGAGAGTGGTGGCATTATCTTTATTGATGAGATGGATAAAGTGGCCGTCTCAAGCAACAATACAAGCAGAAGCGATCCGAGCAAAGAGGGCGTGCAAAGAGATCTCTTGCCAATAGTGGAGGGATCGAGTGTGAGTACAAAATATGGAATTATAAGAACAGATCATATCCTCTTTATTGCAGCAGGCGCTTTTCATATGAGCAAACCTAGTGATTTAATAGCCGAGCTTCAAGGAAGATTTCCCTTAAGAGTCGAGCTTAACTCTTTAACACAGAGCGATCTGTACGATATACTAACAACAACAAAAAACTCTTTAATACTTCAGTATAAAGCTCTTTTAGAGGTTGAAGATGTTACTTTAGAGTTTCCTGATGATTCCATTAAATTAATGGCTGAATATGCTAGTCGTGCCAATGATAAAACAGAGAATATTGGTGCAAGAAGGCTCCATACAGTCTTGGAAAAAGTGATAGAAGATATCTCCTTCGAAGCTGAAGAACACAAGGGAGAGACTGTAACTATAGGAGAGGATCTAATAAAAGAGAAGCTTGATGATGTTGTGGATAACGAGGACATTACACGGTACATTTTATAAATCATATAAAAATCATACTAAGGGTAAACAATAGAAACGAAAGCAGGATTTGTTGCCGTTATTGGCAGACCAAATGCAGGAAAAAGTACTTTAATTAATGCTCTAGTGGGAGAAAAAATTGCTATGGTCTCCCACAAGGCTAATGCCACAAGAAAACGATCAAAAATAATTGTCATGCACGAAGACAGCCAGATTATTTTTGTGGATACTCCTGGGCTCCATGAAAAAGAGAAAGAGCTCAATAAATTTATGCTTGAAGAGGCCCTTAAGGCGCTAGGAGATTCTGATCTTATCTGCTTTATTGCCGATGCAAAAGATAGAGTAGAGGATTATGAGAAGTTTCTAAAACTCAACATCAAGGGTATTCCCCACATTCTGCTTCTCAATAAAATTGATAGATTAAGCCAAGAAGAGACTTTAAAAGCTTTGTCCAAATACGCTTTGTATCAAGAGAATTTTTTAGAGATTGTCCCTGTCAGTGCAGAAAAAAGTAAAAATTTAGAGCGTGTGCTTACATGCATTGCTAAGCATCTGCCTGAATCTGCCTACCTTTATGATCCAGAGCTTCTCACAACTGAGACAATCAGGGATATCTATAAAGAGCTCATAAGAGAGGCTGTATTTAATCAGCTTAGCGATGAGA
>JAABTA010000136.1 GCA_011390075.1 Helicobacteraceae bacterium
GAGCAGAGTGCTTATTCCACAGTTTGTTGGAGTACAGAGGCGTTGGGAATTTCTTGATGATTTGCAATCAACTCTGTAATATTTTCTATCTCTTTTGGATAGAGTGCTACTATAATCTCATCCCCTTTTTTTAGATAGTTTTTCTCTCCAAACTCAGCGTAAGCTGTAGCACCAATAGAGATGAGTGCCTTTGTAGGGTAGTTATTCTCCTTTAAGATCTTAGGAAAATCCTCTAAAGGACCAAAATCTTCTTGAGTATTGAGCTTCTCTACTATCCACTGAAGAAGTGTCTCATAAAAGTAGCTATATCCTAAAACTTCTGTGTCCACACCATATGGGTGCAATACACCATCTCTTTTTACAAAAGAGGCTAAATTATAGCCATCCATCACCCCACCTAAACTAAACTTATCAAGGTCTATAAAGTCTAAAGAGATTCCTTTACTACACTCTCCCCAATTTTTCTTTTCTGAGATCTTTTCAGCACCCTCTTTACGGATTGTGCAGTCATTAAAGGCTGTGAATTTAAGAGGTTTAATCTCTACGACCCTCTCTTGCTTATAGATAAGTTCACAAAACAGTGCCACTTCTGGCTCTACTTGTGGTTTCTCATTTTCTGGAATATTCTGTTTTGTGTTGGAGAGAGGAAAGGTTTGTAGAAAACTACTCTTAACTGGAAAATAGAAAGGAAAAATCCCCTTTGGGGCTCCCTCTTTGGCAACTACATTCTCAAAGTCTGCCATCTCTCCAGCTTGTTCTAGGTGCTTGGCAAAATTACCAGCTACACCTATACCTATTGTATTTTTAAGATCTTCTAATTTCATATATGTCCTTCTTTGACTTTGCAATGAAATGATAAGATCTTTTCTTAGTACCAAAGTTTAAACAAAGGTTTTTTTATGGAAAATTTACCAAACTGCCCCAAGTGCAACAGCCAATACACCTATGAAGACGCAGGGCTTTTCATCTGCCCAGAGTGTGCCCACGAGTGGACAGCAGACGAACAAAAACAAGCAGAGGAAGCAAAAATTATTAGAGATTTTCATGGTGTAGAACTTCAAGATGGAGATAGTGTTACTGTTATAAAAGACTTAAATGTCAAGGGAGCTTCTAAACCTGTAAAGGTTGGCACAAAGGTTAAAAACATTAGACTCAACTACGAAAGCGATCACGATATCGACTGCAAGATTGATGGTTTTGGCGCCATGGGACTTAAATCGGTTTTTGTCAAAAAGATCTAGGTAGAACCTAGATCTTTTTTATTCTACATCAACAACCCGCCATTTACCTTAAGCGTCTCTCCTGTGATATAGCTGGAGTGATCGCTTAGTAAAAAGGCTACCGCTTCGGCTACCTCTTTTGGCTCTCCAAATCTTGCTAATGGAATATTTTTATAATACTCCTCTTTCACCTCATCTTTTAATTTGTCTGTCATTTCTGTGGCGATAAAGCCAGGAGTTATAGTGTTAAATCTAATATTTCTCGCACTTCCCTCTTTTGCAAAACTCTTGCTCATCGCAATCACACCACCTTTGCTAGCACTGTAGTTTGTTTGCCCCGGGTTGCCCATCTCTCCAACAATAGAGGCGATATTCACAACAGCGCCAAACTTTTTCTTGCTCATTGTTTTGACAGCTTCTTTGCAACCAATAAAACAGGAGGTCAAGTTAGCATCAATCACCTTTGTAAAATCCTCTAGCTTCATTCTCATAGCTAATTTATCGTTGGTAATACCTGCGTTATTGACCAAATAACTAAGAGCGCCATCGCTATCAACAATCGCTTTAATCCCAGCAACAAAAGCCTCCTCATCTGTCACATCAAAACCAATAACCGCAGCTTCGCCTCCCGCACTTTCTATCTCTTTTTTAACATTTTCAGCAGCCTCAGCGCCACTTCTATAATTTATCCACACCTTTAAACCAAAAGATGCCAACACCTTTGCAACCTCTGCACCTATACCCCGGCTTGAACCTGTCACTAAAACATTTTTTCCTGTAAACTTCACAAATTATCCTTGTCGTTGTAATATTGCACAAATTATAACAAGGCGTTTGTTATACTTGCATTTATGACAACACAAACAGTAAAAACTTTAGATAAACAAGAGAGCGATGAGATCTTAGGCATTGCCTATTTTGATACAATTTGTAACGCACTTGGCTGGGATAAAAAAGTTTTTCTACTTAAATTCAACACCTATCTTTTTACAGGAAAAGTTGATTTTGAAAATGAAAAACCTCTCTTTGATATGCTCATAGAGCTCTCAAGCCTCACTCTATCACTGTATAAGTGGAGTGTTTTGCTTGTTAATTTAAAGGCGAGTATCTTTGCTGATATGCTATTTACTTTGGTCATTGATGGCAAACACTACTATATTACAGAAGAGCAAGGAGCCTTACTTTTAAGAGATCTTAAAAATGATAAAGTTCTGTATCAGATTGATACACTTGCCAAAAGTCAGAGCGTTGCAATACTACTTTATCTCTATAATTTAGAGGATATAAAAATTGATATGGTAGAGTTAGAAACATATCAAGAAAAATTTAGCGGTAGTTATCTGTCTTTTAACCAAGAGTTAGCATTGGAAAAAAAAGACTATATTAACTTTATTGATACTGAGTTTCAAAAGTATCACACAAGACTCAAAGATCTTCAAAAGATCTTTTTGGAAAATTTTACACAGTAACGAGGAAAGAAAATGGGAGAATACAGAATTAAAGAGGAAGAGTTTCAGGTGGTTGATAAATACGACATAGCAATTGTTGGTGGTGGACCTGCTGGGATTAGTGCCGCTGTTGAAGCTGTTTTGAGTGGCATTGAAAAAGTTATTCTTTTTGAAAAGGGTGACAACCACTCCATGACCATTAGAAAATACTACAAAGACAACAAAAGAGTGGACAAAGACTGGAAAGGTCAAAAAATAGATCTGCATGGCAATGTGCTTTTTACAGATGGCACAAAAGAGAGCACCATTGACCTTTTTGACACACTTTTAGATGAACACGCTATAGAAGCTAAGTTTAATCACGAAATAGAAGAGATAAAAGAGCATGAAGCCTTAGAAATCCCTTTTGAGATTAAAACTACCAATGGTGGTATTTTCTATGCAACCAATGTGATTATTGCCATTGGCAACATGGGCAAACCCAATAAGCCAGCCTATAAAATTCCACCCTCAATCAAGTCACTTGTTGGTCACAACTTAGAGCATTGCTCCAATGATGAAGATGTACTTGTTGTTGGCGGTGGCGATTCTGCCATTGAATATGCCTACTATCTAGCCGACTCCAATAGAGTCACCCTCACCTACAGAAGAGATAGCTTCAGTAGAGCCAATGATCAAAATATGGAGATACTCAATGAGTATGTCGAAAATAATAAGATCTATCTCAAAATTGGAAGAGACATAGAAAAGGTTGAGAGCAAAGGCGGAAAAGCCCTTGTCTATTACACAGACGGCTGGAAAATTAAATATGACAAAATTGTCTATGCCATTGGCGGTGTTGCCCCTAAAGACTTTCTCAACAAATGCGGAGTTGAAACTAACGAAAAGGGCTTTCCAATCCTTGATGAAAAATACCAAAGCACAACCTACGGCCTCTATGTCGCCGGAGATCTCGCCACAAGAATTGGCGGTTCTATTGCCGCTAGTTTAAATCATAGTTATAAAATTATTGAACACATCAAAGAGTTTAGGACTTTGCAGAATAAGTAGATATATGCACAATATAAATCAAGAAGATTCATCTAAGATCTTCTTGATATTTTCAAATATAGTATCTATAGGT
>JAABTA010000137.1 GCA_011390075.1 Helicobacteraceae bacterium
GGCTCCCAGCCCCATTCCCGATCCAGTCCCCTTACAAAAACTTTTTGCAAAGCTTATCTCCACAATCAGTCAATATACAGGAGTAGGATGCCATGGATAAAATTATAGAAGAGTTGCAAAAAGAAGAGACTATCCTCTTTCTAGGACAAGGTGTCTTTAAAGGAGTGGTAAATAGCAATGGACACAACATTCCTTATGATAATGAGTCGATGATCTTAGGCATTAATAATGGCAGAGCTATGGCTCCTAAATATATGGATGACTACTCCAAAGCTGCTATGAATATTGAACAAAGAAGAGGACGGGCTATCTTAGAAGAGATAATGCATGCTCTTTTTTCTTCAGATTTTCCAATGCCAGAGATCTATAAAGGAGTAGAAAAAATCCAGCCAAGCTATATCATCGATCTCAACTACGACGACTCGTTGCAAAAGCTCTACAGCAAGGAGCACTATCTCATTACAGGTGTGGCTAGAATTTTAGCAGATCTCGATAGATACGCCTCCTATATTGGCAAAGAGGGGAGTTATACTCCTATAAAAAACAAAGAGCTAGCCAAGGGGAAAACGATTGTATATAAACCTCTAGGAAGTACTGTTCCTGATAAAAATTTTATCGTCTCCGATGCAGATTTTGTGGACTGGATTACGGAAGCTATGGGAGGGTTCTCTTTTCCTAAGCTTATTAAGGAGTTACGAGTAGGAAAAAAATATCTCTTTTTAGGGGTTGATTTTGGCATAGACACATCAAGAATGGTTGCCAATGAGATTACACAAAATCTCGCTGGAGGCTACTATGTAAGCGATAAAAAGAAGTTTACCAAAAGAGAGGAAAAGTTTATTACAAACCACTCCTTAGAGGTGATTCCTGAGGAGACTACTGCATTTGTACAAAAGCTTGTAGAGGCTATATGATGGAGGCTCAGTGTAATTTTTGTGGCTCACTCAAAGGAGATCTCCAATTTTTTGTCAGTGAGGATGCCTATATCTGCGAGAAGTGTGTGGATATGTGCCACAATGTAGTGGAAAAAAGAAGAAATAAAGAGCTCAAAAAAAGCTTTCAGTTAGGGCTTTTAAAGCCTAAAGATATTTTTGCAATCTTAAATGAGCATGTTATCTCCCAAGAGGAGGCAAAAATGGCTCTGAGTGTGGCTCTTTATTCTCACTATAAGCGGGTGGAAAAGCCTGTGCATAAGGGAGTGGAACTTGTTAAAAGCAATATCTTACTCTTAGGCCCAACAGGAAGTGGCAAAACTTTATTGGCTGAAACCTTAGCAAAAATCATGAATGTTCCCTTTGCCATAGCAGATGCAACAGCTCTTACAGAAGCTGGGTATGTTGGAGAGGATGTAGAGAGTATTCTCTCAAGGCTTATCTCTGCTTGTGATGGAGATCTAGAAAAGGCAGAGAAAGGGATTATCTATATTGATGAGTTTGACAAAATTGCACGCAAAGGCGAGTCTAGTTCTAGTGGTAGAGATATCTCAGGGGAGGGTGTTCAGCAAGGACTGCTCAAGATCTTAGAGGGGGCTAGTGTCTATGTACCTCTTAAAGGAAGTAGAAAAAATAGTGACTCTGAGACCGTTCTTTTTGACACAAAACATATTCTTTTTATTGCAGGAGGAGCTTTTGTTGGTATGCATGAAGCCCGCCACAATACAAAGGTTGGTTTCTTTGAAGAGAAAGAGCAAGAAGCGCCAAAAGAGATTGAGCCAAAAGAGCTCATACGATTTGGTTTGATTCCAGAGATTGTTGGAAGAATTCCTGTTATCGTCGAGCTAGAAGTGCTCTGCGAAAAAGATCTTATCTCCATCTTGCAAGAGCCAAAAAACTCTTTAGTCAAACAGTACAAGGCCCTTTTTGAACTTGACGGTATAGAGCTTGTTTTTCAAGGAGAAGCATTGGAAGTGATTGCCCATCAGGCATTTGAAAAAGAGGTGGGAGCTAGAGGACTTCGCTCCATTATAGATACCCTCTTAAGACCCCTTCTTTTTGAGTTGCCATCAAACGAACACGCCCATAGGTGTATTATCACTAAAGAGTTTGTTTTAGGCAATGAGAGCTATATCTTGGAGTAATAGACAAAATATTTTATAAATCTGCTTAAAAAAACAGCACTTTTTATGCAAATATTTTGTGATAAAAATCATAACTCTATGGTATATTAACTAAAAAATAAGGAACTAACATTGAGAACTCTTCTTTTCTTCCTCCTTGTCCATGGGGCGCTTTTTGCTAGTGGTGGTGGTGTTCAGGAAAATCTAGATGTAATCTGGATTATTGTTGCGGCGGCTTTAGTCTTTTTAATGCAGGCAGGTTTTACAGCTTTTGAAGCAGGTATGATTCGGGCAAAAAACTCTATTAATGTTGCCATTAAAAACTTTGTAGATATCTCTTTTGCAATTTTAGCCTACTTTATTGTGGGGTATGGATTGATGTTTGGGCTTGATTCTAATGGTTTTATTGGAATGGATGGCTTTTTTCTTCAAGGTCATGATAGTGATTATGACTACGCTTTTTTTATCTTTCAAGCTGTTTTTGCAGGAACTGCTGCCACCATTGTCTCTGGGGCAGTGGCAGAGAGAATGACCTTTAGTGGCTATATTCTTATCTCTATTGTTCTCAGTGCTTTTATCTATCCAGTATCAGGGCACTGGGTGTGGAATGGTGATGGCTGGCTAGCACAAATGGGATTTGTAGATTTTGCAGGTTCTACTGTGGTGCACTCTGTGGGGGCTTGGGTTGGTCTTGTAGGTGCATGGATGCTTGGAGCAAGGATTGGTCGGTATGACGAGGATGATAAACCTGTAAAAATTGCACCATCGAGCCTACAAATGGCAACAGTGGGTGTCTTTATTTTATGGTTTGGGTGGTTTGGTTTTAATGGTGGTTCTACCCTTGTTGGTGATGGAAGTGTGGCCAAGGTGGTTGTCAATACCTCTTTAGCCGCAGCCGTTGGTGGAGTTGTGAGTTTTATTGTCTCAAAAATTATTGACAAACGACCAGAGGTCTATAAGCTACTTAATGGGGCGCTTGCTGGGCTTGTGGCCATTACAGCAGGGTGTGCTGTGGTTGATCCTTTAGGGGCCATTGCTATTGGTATTGGTGCAGGTTTGATTGTCCATGTTGCTGAGCATATTTTGGTTGTGTATCTCAAAATTGACGATCCTGTCAGTGCTATTCCTGTTCATGGGGTTGCTGGCGCTTGGGGGACTCTGGCTTTAGCTTTTTTTGCTCCAATAGAAAACTTGCCAGCAGGGGGACATTTTGCTCAATTTTATGTGCAGCTGATTGGTGTAGGGGCTGTTTTTGCATGGGCTATTCTTTTAGCCATTATTCTTTTTACAATTTTGAAAAAATTTCAAAAACTCAGAGTTCCGCCAGAGTTTGAACTGCGGGGTCTCAATGAAACAGAACATGGGGCCAAACAGTCTTTGCTTGATACTTATGACGCTATGAATAAGATTGTTGCCGATGGGGATTTTGCCCACCAAATTGAGATAGAAATTGGTACAGAAGCTGGGGATATTGCAAAGATCTTTAATAAGATGGTAGAAGAGCTTAAAGCGGTCTCTTGTATTGCTGATAAGATCTCAGATGGCGATCTGGCGGTAAATTTCTCACCAAAACACCCTAACGACCAACTAGGACAAGCTATTGCTAAGATGGTAAGAAATCTTAATGAGTTTAGTAATAGTCTTAAAACATCTAGTGAGAATATGGAAAATGCAGTGAATGTTTTAATCAAGAGCAATAC
>JAABTA010000138.1 GCA_011390075.1 Helicobacteraceae bacterium
GGAAATAGTTTCGAATTTTGTAATTTTAATTAACTCCGTCTCATTATACCTACTTTTAGGACTCTTTTTAGCTGGAATAATGCACGAGCTTATATCCCAAGAGCGTATTGTCAAACATTTAGGATCAAAAAAGTTACGCAATATTTTTAAAGCCTCTTTATTTGGGTTACCTTTGCCTATCTGCTCTTGTGGGGTGATTCCTTTAAGTGCTAGTTTAAAAAAACAAGGGGCAAGCAAAGGGAGTGTGGTTAGTTTTCTGACAACTACACCCATGACAGGGGTGGACTCCATTTTGCCGACTTATGCGGTTTTTGGTTGGCTTATTGCTCTTTTTAGAGTGCTCTCTTCTTTAATAAGTGGCATTTTGGGGGGAATGGTTACCGATTGGCTCGTACAAGAGGATGCCAAGCCACAGATTGGGGAGAAAAAAGAAGAGCAAAAGAGTTGTTGCGGTAGTGGTGGATGCTCTTTTGCTAGAAAGCCAACAAATTTGCTTTTTAGAGTCTTTGACTATAGTGTGAATGATCTGTTAAAAGATATAGGCAAACCTCTTTTTATTGGTCTCTTCTTTGGGGCACTCTTTACTACTTTCTTTCCTACAAACTTGCAAGGGCTAGTAGGTGAGAACATAGGCTTATCCTATCTTCTAGTTCTACTCTTTGCTCTGCCTTTATATGTCTGTTCGGTCTCTGCTATTCCTATTGCCTTCTCTTTGGTGCTAGCGGGTTTCTCTCCTGGAGCTGCCTTTTTATTTTTAAGTGCAGCCCCTGCTACGAGTCTTATTACGATAAGTGTAACCTATAAATTTCTAGGAAGAGGTGCTGTGTCTATCTATCTTCTTTCAATTATTATAAGCTCTTTAGTGTTTGCTTTTTTGATTGATGGATTTTTTTTAGAGTATGTCAATATTGAAAAACTCCTACAGACAAATGAAGAGATCGCTTTTGTTGATTCAATTAGCACACTTTTGCTTATTGGGCTATGGATATATACGCAAATGAGAAGAACTTAACACTTCTGTTTTTTTAATGGGGATTGGTATAAGATACCTCTATGATAAAAATTTTTCTAGTGATGACTCTGTTAATAGTAACTATCAGTGCCAAGCCTTTAGAGAAGGTGTCTGTGCAATTGCTGTGGCTCCATCAGTTTGAGTTTGCAGGATTTTATATGGCTAAGGAGAAAGGCTATTATCAAGATGTAGGCTTAGATGTCTCTATTAAAGAGTATAAGCAGGGAATGAATGTTGTTGATGAGGTAGTAAAACAGAGATCTACTTTTGGTATTAGCAACTCAACTCTCATCACTGATAAGGCATCAGGAAAAGATATTGTCGCGCTTAATGCCATCTATCAAAACTCTCCTCTTGTGCTTATCAAAATGAAAGATAGCCCCTTGATTCGCGTTGAGGATGTGAAAAATAAAAAAATCATGGCAAGTTCTAGTGAAACTAACAACGCCTCCATTCTAACAATGCTTCTCTCTCAAGGGATCAAAAGAGAAGATGTGCAGTTTATTGAACATAGCTTTAATCTTCAGGACCTAATTAGCGGGAAAACAGATCTCATGACTGCTTACATCTCCAATCAGCCCTATAGCTTTAAGGAGCTGGGTTTTGAGATTGATATGTTCAATCCCAAAAACTATGGATTCGACTTTTATGCAGATTTTATCTTTACCTCGAAAGAGACCATTAGTGACGATCCTGTTGTGGTGGAGAACTTTAGAAGAGCAACCCTTAAAGGGTTTGAGTATGCCTTTTCAAATATCTTAGAGACGGTTTCGGTAATAGAAAAGAAGTATAACACCCAAAATAAAAGCAGAGGAGCCCTTATCTATGAGGCAAATACTCTTAAAAAGCTAGCCTTTACTCCAACGAGTTATTTTGGCGAAATTGACAAGCAACGAGTCTATAAAATTGCTAGTAGCTATCAGGTTTTAGGCTTTATTGATGATGAGTATAGCCTTGATGGCTTTTTCTATGATTATGCAGATATTGTTAAAGAGCTTCATTTAACAAAACAGGAGCGCCAATGGCTTAAAAAACACCCTGTGATTAGGGTGGGGGTTGATGCTGGCTGGCCCCCTTTTGAGTTTGTAGAACGAGGAGAGTATAAAGGAATTGCCGCTGAATATATGAAAATAATTGAGAAAAAACTGGGAGTCAATTTTGAGATACAAAAGAATCTCAGTTGGAATGAGACTCTAGAGGCTGCTAAAACGAAAGAGATAGATCTCATCTCTTGTGTTACCAAAACTCCCCAAAGATCGGGATACTTGCAGTTTACTCAGCCCTACTTAGATTTTCCTATGGTGATTGTAACCAATGATAGTGTTGCTTATATTAGGTCATTAGAGGAGCTGAGTTTTAAAAAGGTAGCTGTGGTAGATGGGTATTTTAGTGATGAGATGCTTTCAAGCAAATATAAAAATATTGCTGTGAAGCGATATGCCAATTTTAAAGAGGCCCTTGACGCATTAGCTAAAAAAGAGGTGTACGCCCTTGTTGGTAATATTGCAGCGGTGACTTACCATAGTAAAAAAAGCGGATATACCAATTTAAAAATTTCAGGAATTACCCATGAAAGCTATCAACTAGCGGTAGGCATTAGAGACGACTGGGAGATCTTTGTAAGGATTATGCAAAAGGCTCTTGATTCTATTACTAACCAAGAGCGAGAAGCCATCTATAATAAGTGGATTAACCTAAAATATGAGATGGGTTTTGACTACTCTCTTTTTTGGAAGGTTGGAGTTGGAGCTACTTTTGTGTTTTTGCTCATCTTCTATTGGAATAGAAGGCTTGCAAAAGAGATTAGAAAACGAGAGGAGGCGGAGGCCAAATTGCAAGAGTTTAATAGAGATCTCCAAGCAAAAATAGCCCAGTCTTTAGAGGAGCTAGAGAGAAGAAATAAGATTATTCTCAAACAGTCACAACAAGCAACTATGGGAAGTCTTATTGGTGTCATAGCTCACCAGCTGAAACAACCAATGTACTCTATGAACCTTTTGGTAGAAGCTATTGAGGAGATGTATGATTATAATGAGCTTACCAAAGAGAATCTCGATAAGGTCTTGCATGATCTCTTTAATAGAATTATGTTTATGAATGAAACTCTCGATGAGTTTCGTGACTTTTTTAAGCCTGATAAAAAGAGAAAAGTATTTAAGATCTCTTCTGCTATTACAAGAGTAGAGGAGCTTTTAAGAGCTGGATTTGTCAACCACAGCATCACGCTTGCTGTGGATATTGTAGAGGATATAGAACTCAGTAGCTATCCTGGGGAGTTGCAGCAAGTGCTGATGAATATCTTCATGAATGCAAAAGATGCTCTTGTTGAAAATCATATAGATACGCCAAAAGTGTGGCTAAGGCTGGAAAAAGAGGGAGATTATGCTGTGATAACTATAGAGGATAATGCTGGTGGCATTGCCGAAGAGGTGCAAGATAAGATTTTTCTCGATTACTTTACAACAAAAGAAGATAAAGGAACAGGTATTGGTCTTTATCTTTGCAAAGTCATTATTGAGGAGAATATGAAAGGAGAGATTACTTGTAGTAATAGTAGCCGTGGGGCTATTTTTACTATGAAGCTCCCCCTACATCATTAGGTCTGTGGTTATCCAAGAGTGAGACAAATCGCTCATTATCTCTTAGGCTATCAAAGTCTTTATCTTTTTCTATCTCTTCAATATAGGACTCATTTTGATTGAGCGCCTTTTCTAAATCGTCAATGGCATTATCCGTATA
>JAABTA010000139.1 GCA_011390075.1 Helicobacteraceae bacterium
AAGATCTAATGAGAACCTTCAAAGAGTGATTGATGTGATTAAAGAGAAAAATATCGAACTTCAAGAAGCTACAAATATTGCCAATGCTGCACTAGAGTCTAGAAGCCAATTTATTAGTGGAGTCTCTCACGAACTAAGAACTCCTCTTAACTCAATTATCAATTTTACCGATCAGATTGATGAGGACTTTGATGAGATGCTTACAGATAAAGAGTTGCAAGAGGATTTTAAGAACTACATTACAATTATTCTCAAAAACTCAAAGCATCTTCTTGGTTTGATTAACGAAGTGCTTAACTTTAGTAAAATAGAATCGGGACGAGTTGAGTATGAAATAGTAAAGACCGATCTAAAAAAGATTGTGCAAAATGCTTGTAATAGTACCCGTTCTTTAGCTGAAAATAAAAATCTAGAGCTTACCTGTTGGCTGAGCGAGGAGGACACCTTTGTCCAGATTGATGAGAGACGCATGCTCCAGATCTTGCTTAATCTTATCTCTAATAGCATAAAATTTACTGAAAGAGGTTTTGTTAGCATTAGTCTAAAAAGATTAGGCAATAGAATCCTTCTCTTTATTGAAGACAGCGGAAAAGGTATTCCAGAAGATAAGTTAGAGCACATATTTGAGCCATTCAAGCAAGTTAATAGCCACGATATTGGAACAGGGCTGGGGCTTACAATTACCAAGCAGATGTGTAGTGATATGGATATTGATATGAAAGTAAGTTCCAAAGTCGGTGAGGGAACAAAATTTATATTAAAATTAAAGGCGTATGATGGATAAGCAGATAAAGATATTAATTGTTGATGACTATGATGATAACAGACTGATTCTAAGAGGAATCTTTAGACGCTTTAAAGAGGTGAAACTATTAGAAGCAAAAGATGGGCAAGAGGCGATTGATATTTGCAAATCAGACACTATTGATATTGTGTTGATGGATATTATGATGCCCAATGTAGATGGCTTTGAGGCAACACAAACAATCAAAGATCTCTACCCCGATACTATTGTTATCGCAATCTCCGCCTTGCAAGATGTCGATAGCGAAGTTAAAATGCTTGAACATGGAGCCAGTTCGTATATTAAAAAGCCCTTTGATAGAAAAATCGTTGCTTACCAGATCTCAAACTTTATTAACTTGAAAAAACGATCCAAAAAAATTATTGATAAAAATAAAGAGCGCTCGGTTGTTGTGAATCCATTTTCTAAAGAGATTAGAAGTATGCACACTATCTACTCTATCATCAATGACGAAACAATGATGGATTTTAGCCTCTGGCTCTCAGAGAAGTACTACAGCAAAAATAGAACTGAGAGCGAGAGGTTTCATACAACCCAACAGATAATTTTTAAGATCTATAAAGAGAGAAAAAAGGACAAAAGAGACTTGCGCATCTACATTGAAGAGGGGTTTGATGAGTGTTTTTTGAATTTTATGAAAGACCCAGAAAAAGACAGCTATCTAGATACAAGAGAGTTTGGTATGATCGGTGACTTTTTTATAGAAAAACAAAATTATATCCATATTCTTCTAGCACTCAGCGAAGAGAAGCCTCAAAACACAACCGTAGAGAACGAAGATACAAAAGCAAAAAGCCAACCAACCCAAAAAAGAAGCCTTGAAAATAGCGAAAAAGAGGTCTTGAGACGATCGTATGATGAAAAGATCTCTGCAAAAGCGTTTTTAGAAGCCCTTGACTTTTCTATTAAAGATGAGCTTGATGAGCTCGAAGAGCTTGAAGAGGATTTTGATATTAAACTCCTTGCATTTGAAGAGAATTTTTCAAAAGAGACCTTTACAGAACTCTCAGAGCTCGTTGAGAGATATGCACAGGTGCTTAATTTTCTCTATGAGTTTAAGTCTGTTGCCTACGCGCTTACAGCTCTCACCTCTTTTATGGTAACGATTGATGATGCAATACTAGAGGAAAATCATAAAAAAATTCAGATTGTCCTTGATGCTATTAGGCAAGATCTTGTCTCTTGGAGGCAGACAATATTTGTAGATGCACACACGAACGATATTCACTATTTAGATGCCTCACTCTTTAGTTCGTGTTTGCAACTAGAGAGCATCCTTACCAATATAGAGGTTGAGGATGACGATGATGATATTGAGTTTTTTTAGGTTACACAAGCTCTCTTACATATTGAGGGAGCTCGCTTCGTAAAACCTCTCGCACCTCTCTTGGGTACCCCTGATCATCAACAGTCACAAACTTAAAGGCAGCTTCTGTAACAGGGTACTCTCTATTGCTTACATGGTGCTTGACTTCCATATCTACATGGATAGTAATAGAGGTTCTTCCGATATGGGTTATTTTGGTGTAGACTGTAAAAATATCTCCATTACGGATAGGTTTTTTAAAGTGAAGATCAGAGACAGCTACGGTGACAAACTTTGAAAAGACAATCTCATCAACAGCAATACTCGCCGCTTTGTCCATCTTTGCCATAACCCAACCACCAAAGACAGTTCCTGCAGGATTGAGGTCGCTAGGATAAGCTCTTCCTCTTACAGCAAGAAGTCTCATGTCGCTACTCAAATTTTATCCCAACAACTTTTTTGCCATCATAGAAACTCGTTTATTATCAGCTAGTGAACCAATTTCTGTTTTTGCAAGTCCCATCACTTTTCCCATATCTTTGCCACTTGTTGCGCCAGATGTGGCAATCATCTCTTTGACTTTTGTCTCTAGTTCTTCATCAGTGAGCTGTTTTGGCAGATAGCTCATTAAGAGATCTTTCTCTTTTGTTTCTGCCTCTACTAGATCCTCTCTGCCCCCTTGTCTGTACTGCTCTATAGAATCGTTTCTTCTTTTAACTTGTTGCTGAATTATGGTAATAATTCTTTCATCACTTAGCTCAATTCTCTCATCAACCTCCACCTGTTTCATAGCAGCGCTTAGTTGTCTTAAGGTGTCTCTTGTAAAGGCATCTTTTGCCCGCATTGCATTTTTGATATCTTCTTTAATTTGTGTATTTAAACTCATTGGTTCTCCTTTGGAACTAAAATTGCTTTTTTGTTGGTAGTTTAATAAAAGGTAAGTTACATGAACCTCAAATTATTTGGTCTTATTATAGCAGTTATACTATTTAGCGGGTGCTCCTCTAAAACCCTAGATCCTGATATCGATTTTAAGCCTCCAGAGTATGTGCAACAGATGCCATCTATGGAGGAGGAGGATGTGAGTAATTTAGGCAGTCTCTACGGAAGCGGAGATAGACCACTGTTTGCAGATAGAAAAGCGATGAAGGTCAATGATATTGTGACAGTACTTATCACAGAACAAGCCAGTGCCACCTCATCAGGGTCTAAAACCCTTGAAAGAAGTAATGAAATTGGACTCAATCCTGCCAATTTGCAATACAATGGAAGAAGTGGGGGTGTTAGAAGCGCTGTTAATAGTGTGAATGATCTTGTGGGTATTGGTTTTGGAGTCAATAATGAGAGTGAGTTTGAAGGCACAGGAAGCACCAATAGAACCGAGCAGTTTAACACAACCATCTCTGCAAGAATTGTCAAAGTTATGGTCAATGGAAACTATTTTATTACAGGAAGCCGTGAGATCTTGGTCAATGGAGAGAAGCAGATAGTCCAGCTAAGCGGTGTAGTGCGACCATACGATATTGATACAGGCAATACAATCAACTCCACTTTAATTGCTGACGCAAAGATACTGTATAAAACAGAGGGCGATATTGCTA
>JAABTA010000140.1 GCA_011390075.1 Helicobacteraceae bacterium
AGATTGTTTTGCACAAAGAGAAGATGTTTGCTAATGCATGGATCAACTAAAAATTTTCCCTCAAATCTCCCCTCTCCTTTGAGGCAATATTTTTTTTGAAACTCATAAGGGATTTTTTCTATCCACTTAAAAGGATAGAGCCCCTTTCTAGCAATCTCTAACACTTCGGTGTTAATATCTGTGCCTACAACAGCGTAGTTTGTAAGCAAGCTATCTAAAACCATCGCAATAGAGTAGGCCTCCGCCCCTTGAGAAGCCGCCGCACTCCATACCCTTAAAGCACTACTGTGTTGGGCCTGTTTTTCTAAAAAGACAAAGTGATCCCACTCTCTAAAAAAATAGGTTTCGTTGGTACTGAGCTGGTTTAAAAACACCTCTTTCTCCGATTGTGAGATCTGAACAATCTTGAGATAATCACTAAAGCTGTTTACTTTATGGTGTTCTAGCCTTTTTAAAAGCCTTGCTTTAACCATCTCTTGCTTGTTATCTCCTAGAGAAATGCCTGTCTCTTTAAAAAGGAGTTTTTGTAACACAAGATATTCATTATCTTTTAGCTCAATATTAACCATAAAACTACCTTATATGCTTTGCTATAGATCTTGCTAAAGAGTCAATATCAACTTTTGAGATCACCTCATCTGCCCCTGAAGACAAAAGATCTTCTTCCATTGCCTTGTTGGCCATATTGGTATGAACAATAATCTTAATATCTTCAAAATCTTTTTGACTCCGTAAGGTTTTGATGACCCTTTTGCCATCAACAACAGGCATCTCAATGTCAGTAACAATCACTCCAATATGCTCTACCTCTGTTGCCTCACAAGCATCTAATAGATCTTTTCCATTTTCATAAATTTTGTGCCTAATCCCTAGATTTTTTGCAGTTTTACTAAACAAAGAGCGAATAAACATGCTGTCATCAGCAAAAAGAACAGTTTTTTTGCTCTCAATATGTTTGGTCAGATTTGCTATGTCGCTCTCATTTTGCAAAGCTTCACTTGCAAAACAGTCTCTCAAGAGACTATCAGAGTCTATGATTGTGCAGAGCTTCTCTTGAGCATCTATCTCGATTTTTGTAATAAAATTTGATTTGGCATTCCCACTGGAGCTATCATACATATCTTTTGGATCTATACTTACAATCATGTCTGTTTCTTGCACCAAAAGAGCAAAACGGTGATTACCATAGTTTAATACCACGATCTCTTTATAGTCACTATCATCCAACGGCCTAGCGCCAAGCCATTTGTCAAAATTTAACAGGGTGAGCATCTCTCCTCTAATATTAGCTGTACCACTGACAATGCTCTCATCATAATTTTTGGCTAAATTCACCTCATCAACAGAGACAACCTCTTGCACTTTTGAGACATTTTTCCCAAAATACTGCCCCTCTGGGCCTATAAAAAGAAGGTATTGATTTGAATCATTGGCATTTGAGAGCACAAGTCTTTCTATATCTATCTCATCTTCCTCGTCACTACTCTCGCTCTCTTCGGCGTATAGGCTTGCTTTCTTCCCCCTACTCTTGCTATAAATTTTATCCTTACTCCTAGCTGTATCAATGGCAACTATCTTAGAGATCTCATTGAGATCTAGCACCTTATCAAGGTCTAAGATAGCTATATCTTTGGTGCCATATTTGCCAATATTACCTATAAATTTTGGGTTGATGCTTGTTCCAAAAATTGGGGTTTGAGTAAACTCTTTCTCAACCAATCCATCAACTTCATAGATCTCATCAATCATAAAAGAGATGTGGTGCACACTCTCTCTTTGTTCAGTTTTGGCTATGACAACTGTTGTTTTTTTTCCAATATCTACAGCTCTCATCCCTACTCTTTGTCTCAGATCAAGCACGGCAACCATAGATCCTCTGATATTGGTCACGCCTAGTACAAAGGAGTGTAAAAGGGGCACTTTTGTAATGTGAGGCACTTCGATAATCTCCACTACCTGCAAAGCCTCTATGGCAAAATAGTTGTTATCACACATAAAGATAAAATACTGTGTAGCATCTGGATGTAACAGTTCGCTCTCTTCTTCAGAGATCGCTTTATTTGTATTGCTCATAAAATTCCTATAGTCTACTAAACTCTCTTAGATCCATATCTGCTAGGCTACTCTTGCTTGTCTGTCCGTGCGGAGGCAAAATTGTCTGAAAACCACTACTTTGAATTTTAAAAAACTCCATCAGTTTAGTCAGTCCTACCGATTGTCCATCAAGCTCTTCTGACGCTGAAGAGAGCTCTTGAGCACTAGCGGTGTTTCTTTGTGTGACACCATCAAGTTCGTTCATAGCCTCGTTAATCTGTTCGATTGCACTGCTTTGTTGCTGGCTCGCTTTTGTAATTTTTTGCACAAGTTTGGCTGTCTCTTCGATTTTTGGCACTGTTGCTCCTATGAGCTCTCCTGCCTCTGTGCTTACCTTAACGCTATCTTTTGTAATTTTACTAATCTCTTTTGCCGCTCTTGAAGATCGTTTTGCCAGCTTTCTCACCTCTGCAGCAACAACAGCAAAGCCTTTTCCGTGCTCCCCTGCCCTTGCTGCTTCTATTGCAGCATTGAGTGCTAAGAGATTGGTTTGATATACAATGTCTTCTATAATGCTAATCTTCTCAGAGATCTCTTCCATAGCCTGCGCGGTCTCTTGGACACTCTCGCCACCTTTGCTTGCCATAGTTGAAGCCTCTTTTGCTAAGTTGCTAGTTGTTTCTGCACTTTGGGTGTTCTCTGTAATAGAGCCATTGAGCTCTTCTATAGCAGCGCTTGTCTGCTCAATGGAACTTGCTTGTTGCTGGGCATTGGAAGAGAGGGAAATCGCATTTTTATTGACCTCAGCAGAGGCAGAACTCATCTCTTTTGCATTGGATCGGATCTTATCTATCATTCCTGTTAGATTATCAATAAACTCATTGATACTGTTTCTAATAAAGTTAAATTCTCCAGGGAGATCCAAATCTAGTTTATGGAGCAAAGAGCCATTGCTCATCTGGCTTAGCACCTCTTTAATCTGGCTCACAACATCTGCCAAAATCTCTACAAGCTCGTTAATAGCTCTCTTACTCACATCAAACTCGCCCTCATACTGATTGGTAATTAACGCGTTAAAGTCCCCACTTTTAAGCTTTTGTAAAGAGTTGTTAACATCTTTAAAACCACGCTCTACATTATCGGCAAACCTATTGACCTCTCGTTTGGTATCAAGAAATCTTCCTTGATACTCCCCTTCTATTCTTGCACTAAAGTCTCCATCCCCCATAATTTTCAAAGCTCTGTTTATCTCACTAATCAAAGCCTCCATTTTGCTAAAAGTCTTGTTTGTCCCCTCATGAATATGCACAAAATCTCCATGGTATTTATCAATATCTATTCTTACACCTAACTCACCTTTCTCCATGGCTCCGCTAGAGAGAACGCCATCATCAACTATCTTTTCAAGGGTTTGCCCAAGCTGATTCACAATATCTTTATAAATACCAAGATCTCCTAGATATTCAGTGGTTATTCTTGCTCGTATATCTCCGCTATTTAAATTAGTAATAGTCTCTCCAAGATCTCTAAAAGCGCCTACAACAGAGTCAATACTCATGTTGTACCCATCGGCCAGTGTGACAAAGCCACCTGCTAGTTCTCTTGTCTCAATTCGCTGATCGAGATTGCCCTCTTCTATACTAGAGGCTATTTTTGAACTTTGCA
>JAABTA010000141.1 GCA_011390075.1 Helicobacteraceae bacterium
TTTTATCCCAGGAGCCGAGTCTGCAACAAAAAGGTGGTCGTTCACAGCATCAAACGCTGTTGTAATTACAGAGCCATCTGTATCAACTGTTGCAATCTTATTGAGTTGTTCGTACACCTCTACTGTTATAAAAGCACTTCCTTTGATGTTCATATCGTCTTTATTGTATGCAGTAATAGTTGCCTTCCCAGGCGCCTCGGCAGTGACATTGCCATCACTATCAACTGCAACAACTTGAGGGTTGCTACTGCCCCAAATTATTTTTGGATTATCGCTTTCATGAGGAGTGATTATAGTGTCTAATTTTTTACTCTCGCCACTATCTAAAACAAGATTTTCTGGTGAAACTGTTATGGAAGTAAGAGGCGTTGAAGGTAAAGAGGTAAGCACATATACCGTAACACTCCCTTTTTTAGTTGGATCAAAAGTTGATGTTGCTGTAATTGTTGCTGTACCTTGAGTTTTTGATGTGACTATCCCTGTGTTACTATCAACTGACGCAACTAAATTATTATCAGAAGAGTAGATAACATCTGCTGGCGCATTGGAAGGATTCACAGAAACGCTCACAACGGTAGAGTTGCCAACAACAATTTTCTCTTCTGCTACAAATGCCAAGAGTGATGAGATCTCTGGGTGGGTAGTGACAGTAAAGCTCTCCTCTACTCCATTAATAGAGAGAGTAACTTGCTTTGTAGTTCCAGGTTCTTGGCTACTTGTCAATGTAATGGCTAGCTCATCATAGTTTTGAACCATTACACTATTACTCTCTATTTCAACACCATTATGAATAATTTTTGCCCCTATGCCCCCTAAAAGCGTTGCGTTGACTCTCACGCCTCCACCAAGTCCAGAGATGGTAACAGTATTAGATTGGTACTCTGTATTGAGCCTTGCATCAATAATATCATGAAAATCAAAACTATTAACACTCTTATCTTCAGCAGTGGCAACAACATAGTGCGTTTTAAAATCTCCTAGGGTAACAACTGAAGTTTTTGTCAGTCCATGATAGGAGCTAGACTGGAGTTTAATAGAGAGTGTGTCATTATTTTCTACTACAGAAGTTCTTGTTTCTAGCTCCTCTGCATTAACAAATAAAATACCGTCACTAATTTGCACCTGTGCTTGTGTGCCCTTGGCTAAACCTGAGATGTTGACTTCATTGGAGAGATAGTATTTATTGATTTCTGCATTATAGACAGGGGTAAATGTAAAAGAGGAGGGTGTAGCACCACTGCTTGTAGCGCCTGAAATAGAGGTGGTTTCACTCCCCGCATCTCCTTGGCAGGAGAGAAAAAATATGACAATCGTAAAAAGCGTGACTATTCGTATGAGCATATTTTCCTACAGATCTATAGATTTCTTGTATCTATATCGGAAGAGAAAGAAAAAAGTTTAATATTGTCCTATGATTCATTACCCAGCAACCGAAGAGAGTTCCCACATAGGCAAAAAGATTCCCAACGCTAAAATCAACACCAAGATAGAGATAACTCCCATTAATAGTGGCTCTATCAGTGTTGAGAGATTATCAACCATATCTTGAAATTTTGTTTTATAGTACTTTCCAATCTCTGTAAGCATCTTGTCAAGTTCTCCGCCACTCTCGCCAGATTTCACCATGCTAATAATCATATTTTGGAAAAGTCCTGTATTCTCAAAGGCTTCGGCAAGTTCCGTTCCCCTTTGAATGGATGCTGGCACACTTTGGAGTTTTTTCGCAATAAACTCATTCTCAATAGTAATCCCTGCAGACTCTAAGGCATCATTAAGCGGAAGCCCAGCTTTTACAAGCTCTGCCAAAATCATCATAAATCTACTATACATGCCTAGTGAGGTAATCTCCCCTAAAATATAGGTCTTTAAAACTACAGTATCTACTTTGAGCCTAAAGGTATAAAATTTTGCGTAGCTCTTTTTAAAGGCGATAAAGAGCCCAATTAAGACAGCAAGAATCAGCACACCATAATTACTAAAAGCATATTCAAGCCCCATGAGCGCTCTTGTTGGAAGCGGCAACTCTCCTCCCATCTTTTTAAATATAGCTTCAAATTTTGGAATAACTAAGACAATAAGTGTCACAAACGCAACCGCCATAGCTCCTAGAGAGATAAGAGGCATACGCATCGCTTTTTTCACTTTGGCTCTATTGGCATCAATCTCTTCTAAGATCTCTGTGAGTCTTTTGATAGATTCAGAGAGGCTCCCTGTTTTTTCGCCAAGTTCTATCATTGATATAGTAATCGCCCCTACAATCGGCTCAAATTTTCTAAAAGACTCTGTAAGGCTAAGCCCTGCATCTACATCCTCTATAATGCTTGTGCCAATCTCTTTAATCACCTCATCTTCTGTAGCACTCATAGATTCAAAAAGAGACTCTCTAAGAGGAATGCCTGCATTGCTCATGACAGCAATCTGTTTTAAAAAGACAGTGAACTCTTTATTATTAAGCTTTTTTTTGCGAAAGTTCTTTACAAACTTCTCTTTATACTCTTCAAACAAGACACTTAAGGGCAAAGAGACCTCTTTGAGCTTCATCACACTTCCACCATAGCTATTTTGACTCACACTCATAGCCTCGGCTCTATTGTGGGCTTTGACATGCACAAGCTCTTTTTTGCCCCTTAAAAGAAGTGTTACTTCATAATATTTCACAGTGACTCTTTAACTCTTTCTCCATAATCTGCAATTATCTTTTTAATGTGTGCTACCTTCTCTTTATCAATGGTAGAGATCTCTGCTAGCTTTTTAAGCTTGCCGTGAATCTGCTCTACTCTTGAGTCTATTATATCTTTATATTTACTATTTTCTAAAATAAGCAAAGATTCTCGTATCACTTTGCTCATCTCTTTTATCTCTTTAGTACTATCCGCTGAATGAGAAAAGAAAAAATCTCTTCCGTCAACAGTAAGCACCACATCCACCTCATTACTACTATTTTTTGTCTGTTCTATATTATAGAACTTTTTTTCTTTAAGAGTCTCACTCTTACCTGCATGCTCTTTTTTATTAAAAATAGAGATAAGATAGATAATGATAACAGCCAATAAAAGTACGCATATAATTAAAAGTATCTCTAACATAGAGAGAAAATCGGTAGAAAGAGTAAAAGATAAAGAGGAAGAAGGGTCAGAAAATTCTGACCCTTTTGTTTAGCAAGAGTAAGTTGTTTTAAATTCAAATGCTGTAGGTCTAGCCTCATCTGGCCAAACTTGTCTTTCAAACATATACTCTTGGAATGTATCAATAAATTCTTGAGTCATAACAGGTTGCAAGAACTCATTGTCTCTAATCAGTGCTTCTAAAGAGCCTCTTAATGTGTGTGGCAGTTGTGGGATACCTTTTTCTCTAATCTCTTTAAGTGTCAGCTCAAAAAGATCTTCATCCATTGGACCAATAGGTTCTGCTTTTGTTTTAATACCATCGAGTCCTGCTAGAAGCATTGCTGTAAATCCTAGGTATGGATTGGCTGTAGAGTCTGGGAATCTCATCTCAACTCTTGTTGCTGCCTCTCCTGCACCATAAGGAATTCTACAGCTAGCTGATCTATTTTGACTAGAATAAGTTAAGATAGAAGGCGCTTCAAACCCTGGAACTAATCTTTTGTAAGAGTTTGTTGAGGCATTTGTAAATGCAGCAACAGCTCTTGCGTGTTTAAAGATACCACCAATATAGTGTCTAGCAGTTTCACTAATA
>JAABTA010000142.1 GCA_011390075.1 Helicobacteraceae bacterium
TCAAGTTGTAGCCTTTTGCAAATGATTCATAAAATCTCTGCTATTGCTACTTTTAAAGAATAAAATAAAACCCCACTCCAGAAACAATCAGATAGATCCCAAAGGGCACGAAGTCATATTTTGAGATAAAGTCCAAAAACCACTTTACGGCTAAATAGGAGAAGATAAAAGAGGTCACAAACCCAACGCCTAGAGTTATTAAAGAGTCAACTACAAAGCTCTCATAACCTTTATAGACTTCATAGCCAGTGGCTACAAACATTGTTGGAATTGCTAGCAAAAACGAGAACTCTACAGCGGCTTTTCGTTTCATTCCCAAAAGCATACCGCCAATAATGGTAGCGCCAGATCTTGAGACTCCAGGGAGCAAAGCGATAGTTTGAAAACAGCCTATAAGAAATGATTTTTTCAAGCTAGTCTCACTAGCATCATCTATGTGGTGATCCTTTTCACTGTGTATCTTCTCCACCACAATAAACACAATCCCAGCGCCAATCATAAACCAGACAGTAGCACTTGGAGTGAAGAGATCTTTTATGTAGCTATAGAGAAAGAGTCCTGCTAGCCCCGTGGGCACAAAAGCAACTCCTAGTTTGAACCACAAAGAGATACTGTGAGTGAGTCTCTCTTTGTAGATAAAGACCACAGCCAAAATGGCTCCTAATTGGATAATTGTCTCATAGGCTTTCAGGGCGTCTGTCTCTTTGAGTCCTAGTAATTTGGCTGTTAGAATAAGGTGGGCTGTAGAGGAGACAGGCAAAAACTCGGTAATGCCCTCAACAGCTCCTAGGATAATAGATTCAAGAATTGTCATGTTTTTTTTGCTTTCTAATGTAGATAGAGATAATAATAAGCACCGCCACAAGAGTGATAGCTAAAATTGTGTGGAGATACTCTTTAACCAGCGCCTCATTGTTGCCAATAAAATATCCCAAAAGAGCAAGCACTGCCATCCAGATCCCAGCTCCAAAAGCTGTGTAAAAATTAAAGACCGAAAGATTCATCTTAGCAAGTCCTGCAGGAAAAGAGATGTATTGTCTCACAACAGGAATAAGCCTTCCTGTAAAAGTAGAGATGTGTCCATGCTTTTGAAAGAACTTCTCCACCTTCTCCATCTTCTCTTGGTCAAAGAAGAAGTATTTTCCATACCGTAGAATAAATTTTCTACCAAATTTTATGGCTAAATAGTAGTTAAATAGTGCCCCTAAAACACTTCCTAAAATACCAGCACCTATCACTACAAAGATATTCATCTCTCCTTTGCTTGCTAAATACCCAGCTGGCACCATCACAACCTCTGATGGAAATGGGAAAAAAGAGCTCTCCAAGGCCATCATAAACACAATTCCTAAATAGCCAAGCTCCCCTACGGTATTGACAATAAACTCTATAATTGCACTAAACATCAGGCTTTGCACCCTCTACTCATACTCACCACCTCTTTCAAATTTTTTACAACACTATAAGCGTCCTCTAGGCTCATGCCTTGATGGCAAGGAATTGAGATCTCTGCTCTATAAAACTCTTCTGCATTGTTACATACTGCCTCTATTTTTTTTCTATAAAAAGAGTGTTGATATACGGGCTTATAGTGCACTTGTACGCCAATGCCTCTTTTGAGAAGCTCTCTAAAAATATCCTCTTTAGCGCACCAAAGATCTCTCTCTAACAAAATCGGATAAAGATGATAGGAACTTGTTGTTTTTATTGGCACTTTCAAGGTATAAATTCCCGCAACATCTTGCAACGCTTCGTCATACACTCTAGCAATTTCTGTTCTTTTTGTAATAAATTTATCTAGCTTTTGAAGCTGGGAAATGCCCAAAGCACACGCCACATCACTTAAGCGGTAATTATACCCTAAAGAGATCATATCTTGATTCCAGAGATCTTTTTTAACAATCCCGTGACTCCTAAAAAGCTTGAGTTTTTCATAAAACTCTTTGCTATCTGTTGTCACCGCGCCACCCTCAAAGGTTGTAATAGGTTTGACAGGATGAAAGCTAAAAACGCTCATGTCTGCTAGACTTCCCACTCTTTTTTCTCCCACCTTGCTTCCAAGGGCATGGGAGGCGTCCTCTATGACCAAAAGATCTCTCTTTTTGGCAATTTCCATAATTGTTTCAATAGCACAAGGAGTGCCTGCAAAGTCAACAGGGACAATGAGCTTTGTCTTCTTTGTGATCTGCTCCTCTATTTTTTTTGGATCGAGATGCCCATTATAAGTGATGTCTGAAAAACGAGGCTTTGCCCCTAGATAGACTCCTGCATTTGCAGTGGCAACAAATGTGAGAGGAGTGGTAATAAACTCATCTGCTTCTTGCAAACCAATCGCTGCGTAGCTTCCATGAAGGGCTGCTGTGCCAGAGCTAAACACAACACAATATTTCGCCCCTACAAACTCAGCCAATTTTTTCTCAAAAAGTTGGGCAGTCTCTCCACCGGTGAGATACTCAGACCGCAGCGCCGATACAACTGCTTGAATATCCTCTTCGTCTATAAGTTGTTTGCTATAGCTATTCACCTATGCATCTCCTCCAGCGTAGTTTCTATGAAATAGTATCTTATACCAAATAATTAATTATAGATACCTATTTATGGCTTGATTTGGTATTACTTTTAGTTAGAGTTGCCCTAGTAACCATTATGCAATCTTTCTTATATACACTCAAATATGGAACTATCAAAAAAGTATCGCACCATTTTAGGAACTGTCTCTTTTGCCTTTCAGCCAATTGTGAATATCTACAATGGCAAAGCCTTCGGGTTTGAAGCGCTCCTTAGGGATGTAGATAAGTGTGGCTACTCCTCTATTGGGGCCCTTTTTGATGCTGCATATTACGATAAAACCCTGTACGCTCTTGATCTGGAGCTAAGAAAAATTGCTGTTGACTCATTTTTGGAACTTGGGCTTCCAAATGATACTAAACTCTTTTACAATTTAGACAATAGAATCTTAATCATGCCCGATTTTCGTCCTGGAAATACTGTGGAGTATCTTTTTTTGAATGATTTTTATAAAGAGAATCTCTGCTATGAGATCTCAGAGAGAAGCGAGCTGAAATACTACTCCGAAAATGAAAATATTTTGCTCAACTTCTACCGTCAGCAGGGTTTTAAAATTGCTATAGATGATTTTGGCACAGGGTTTTCAGGGCTTAAACTACTCTATCACTCCGAGCCAGATTTTATTAAAATTGATAGATTTTTTCTTAGTGATCTTGCCACTGATAATAAAAAAAAGCTCTTTGTTTCCAATATTATCAATATTGCCCAAACCTTGGGAATTGCGGTTATTGCTGAAGGCATTGAAACAATAGAAGAGTACTATATCTGCAAAGATATTGGCTTCACACTTGCCCAAGGGTTTTTTATCCAAAAACCATCTAAAAAATCTAGTAATTTAAAACAGCAATATGACAATATCGAAGAACTCAACAAAACTGATAAACGCTCCACAAAACAGAAAAGGATTATTTTAGACAAAATAGAAAAGCACCAATCGGTCTACATAGAGACCTCTACTGTCAATGAAGTTTTTAAGATCTTTAAACAGAATGACTACCAAACTTTTGTGCCTGTTCTTGATAGAAGTGATGCTCCT
>JAABTA010000143.1 GCA_011390075.1 Helicobacteraceae bacterium
CATTAGATGAAAGTGGCGAGGTGGGCTCACACATCTATCCGTGGATCTTTTACAACCACAAAAGACACAAAGGCACAGATGCTGCAAAAATACTTTTAGAAAAACAGCTAGAGGGCATTCAAAAGTGTGTGGATTTAGGGATTTTAATCAAAATAAATACTGTTTTAATCTCTGGTGTCAACGAAGCTGAGATCCCAAAAATTAGTAAGAAGATGCGAAAGATGGGGGTCTTTTTGCATAATATTATGCCTCATCTCTCCGATCCAGCTTATGGGACAAAATTTGGTCTTGAGGGAGTTCCAAGTACAACAGAAGCGGAAGTAAAAAAAGTGAAAAAGCTAAGCGGTATGGAGATTGATCTAATGGATCACTGTCGCCAATGTCGGGCTGACGCTGTTGGTTTAATTGGGGAGGATAAATCTAGTGAGTTTTTAAAAAACAAATTTGTAGATATGTCTTTTGAAGAGTTAAGCGCAAAATATGATTTAGAGAAGAGAGCAGAGAGCAAGAAAAAGATTAAAGAGTTTCGCAAGATCTTAAAAAAGGCCAACGAAAAGGCTCAAAAAATTAAACAAGATCTCTCATCAGATGCTAAAACGATTTTAGTTGCTGTAACCACTGAAGGAGAAGGTCTTATTAACCAGCACTTTGGTAACGCAAAAGAGTTTTTAATCTATGAAGCAGGAGATCTTGGAGTGCGGTTTATAACCCACAGAAAAATCGATACAAACTACTGCAACGGTGAAGAGACTTGTGGCGAGAACACACCCATAGAGCAGATAAAAAAACAACTTAAAGATTGCAAATATCTCTTAACGGCCAAAATTGGAGAGTGTCCACAAAATGAGCTCAAAACCATCAAACTCACCACATCAGAAAAGTTTGCATACAAAGCGATAGAGAGCTCTGTCTTAGAGATAGCACAAGAGCATTTTTCAGATAAAAAAAAAGTAGCTTTAGGATAGGCAATGGTTGTCATTAACGATACCACTCTAAGAGATGGTGAACAAGCCCCCTATGTCTCTTTTACCACAAAAGAGAAACTCACTATTGCAACGCTTCTAAGCCAAGCTGGCGCTGACGAGCTAGAGGTGGGAATTCCTGCAATGGGAGAGAAGGAGTGCGATGATATTAAAGAGATCTTACAATTAGGTCTTTCTCAAAGAGTCATGACATGGAACAGAGCCACTGTCAAAGATCTAGAGATGTCACTAAGTTGTGGCGTAAAGGCAGTAGACTTATCTATACCTACATCAAAAGAGATGATAGATATAAAATTTGGCGGGAGCGTGGACAAGCTCTTTAAAAACCTTAAAGAGACCCTTGCTTTAGCAAAACAAGAAGGTCTCTTTGTCTGTATCGGAGGGGAGGATAGCTCACGATCAAACCCAGAATTTTTAAAAAAGATTATGGAGTTTGCCAAAGAAAATGGGGCTCATAGGTTTAGATACTGCGACACAGTTGGTATTTTAACTCCTTCTAAAACGAAAGATGTTATACAAGATCTCTCTTGTGTTGGTCTAGATATTGAGATGCATACCCATAATGACTTCTCTTTAGCAAACGCCAACGCCCTAGCTGGGATTGAGGCTGGAGCTGTTAGCTTAAATACCACAGTAATGGGTCTTGGAGAGAGAGCTGGAAATGCCTCGTTTGAGCAGATAATGCTCACGCTTATTAGGCTCTATGATGAGCCAAGAGAGTTTCATCATCTTGCAGTAAAAGAGCTTGCCAAATGTGTGAGTAGTGCAGCAAAGATTAAAATTCCAAAATACGCCCCTATTATTGGGGAGTATATTTTTGCTCATGAGTCTGGAATTCATGCCGATGGTATGTTTAAGTCCAAATCAGCATATGAGCCGTATCAGCCAAATCTCGTAGGTGGCAAGCGAGCATTTCCTTTGGGAAAACACTCTGGCACTGGCGCTATTGTGCACACGCTCAAGAGTCTAGGCATAGACTCAACCAAGCTAGAGGTGTCAAAGCTTTTGCCAAAGATAAGAGAGATAGTCACACAAAGAAAGCGAGTTCTCTCAAAAAAAGAGCTTAAAAGGCTCTACATGGAGAGCTCTTTATGATAATTAGATGGCTCAAGGTGGAAGATCTTGATTTCATTAAACTTGAAGGTAGAAAAGAGAACTGGATAGTGGATGATATGGAGATACTCTCATTCTATAAACGCTTTCCTCACTACTGCTATGGTGCAGAGATTGACGGGAAACTCGTTGGAACTATTATAGGATATGGAAATGAAAAAAGCGCTTGGATCAGTAATTTTTTGGTTAAAAAAGAGTTTAGAGGCGAAGGCATTGGAAAAAGACTTTTTTCCACGGTATTTAATGCCTTAACTCTTGATTATAAAACAGTTTTTCTCCATGCGGCCAAAGAGATTGTTCCTTTTTATGAGAAGTTTGGCTTTGTCAATAAGTGTGAAGTTGTCCGTGTTCAAAGAAAACATAGCAACAAAACTTATAGATTCTCCTCTAAAAAACAAAAAGATCTTGAGTCTCTTCGAGATATTACTATTGTGAAAAAACTTGATAACAAGATCTATAAAGAGAATAGAAATCAACTCATAGACTACGACTTAAAACGAAAATCCACCCAGATCTTTACAAGCCCCAATGGTTTTATGTATTCAAAGGTGATTGACAAATATGTCTTTATTGGTCCTTGGGAGGTACGAAGCGGTGCCTACTATGATAGCGAAAACATGATGCGCGCCATTTTGCACACAAGAAAAAAACCCATGATTGCAGAGTTGCCAAAACCAAACAGTGACGCACTTGAACTCTACTTAAAATATGGATTTGAAGTTATTGGCGAAAGCGTGCAGATGAACTATGGAGAGCAAATTGCACTAGATTACGAAGAGATCTATTCCTTTGCAACTACAGGAACCAATGGATAAAACTACATAAGGAGTCTAAAATGGATGAGAAAGCACTTAAAAAAGAGTTAGCAAAACGAAAAAGAAAAGCCACAGAACTAGCAGCACAAATTCACGATATTGTAGAGGAGACCTTGCTTGTGGACTATAATGAGCTCCCTAAGCTAAGCCAAAAAGCGGTTGAGGCGTGTGAGGAGTACTATGCCTTTAAGAAGGAAAATTCTCTCTAAGGAGTAGCTATGAGTGAGGAAGAGAAAAAAAATATCACTCTTTGCGAATGTGGAGAGAAGAGTATTGCTGAGGCAATAGAGATCTTTCAAGAAACCTCTCTTCCTTACAAAAAGGCTAAAAAATTAGTAACAGGTTGCAGCAAAAGCTGTTGCAGGAGACCATTGATGGCACTGTTTAATATGGTGTTTACAGGAAAAGTGGATGTGGATGAGATCTATAGACTTAAAAAAGTGGATGAGAATATGTTTGATTCACTGATAGAAGATTTAAAGGCATAAGATGGAAGATTTATTAACCCAAGCAAGAGCAGCTTACAAAGAAAAAGAGTATGCAAAAGCTATAGAGATCTGGAGTAGCGATGCCTTACAAACAGATAGTGACGCGCTGTATAATTTGGGACTCATGTACCTACAAGGCACAGGAAAACCAAGATCAGCTACTGACGCTATAGAGTATTTTGTAAAAGCTGGCGATAGCCATAG
>JAABTA010000144.1 GCA_011390075.1 Helicobacteraceae bacterium
ACATCAAAAATATTATAAGTAACTTTTTCCCAACCTCTCTTATCTTCAGATCTTATAGCTCCTGAAACCAAATCAAACTGCTCTCTTGCTATCCAAAGCTCCCCATCTAAAGGAAAAGGTGGAAAATTTTGTATAAAATATTTTGGAGGCCCTATCTCTTTTCCACTACGAAAGAGAAGTTTTTCTCCAGTCCAAACGCCTCTTACTCCATCAAGTTTTTCACTGGCAAGCCAGCCTTTTACATCTTGATTTTCATAAGTTTTAGCAAGAGTGATCTCTTTTAGTTCCGCAAAAACAAAAATTACAGAAAACAGTAAAAGAGATAGATATTTCATTAGATCTTAAAAAACTCCCTATACCAATCTACAAAGTTTGAGATCCCTTCTTTAATAGAAGTATTTGGTTTATAGTCAAGATCTCTTACCAAATCATCTACATTGGCATATGTGGCAGGAACATCCCCTGCTTGAAGAGGCAGAAAGTTTTTCTTTGCTTTTTTACCAATTTTCTCTTCTAGTGCTGTGATAAAATCCATAAGTTTTACAGGGCTAGAGTTTCCAATATTGTAAATCTTATAGGGTGCTTTGCTACTTCCTGGATCGGGGTTCTCTCCACTCCAGTTTTTATTGCCCTTTGGAGGATTGTCAATAACCCTTACAACCCCTTCTACGATATCATCAATATAGGTAAAGTCTCGACGCATCTCCCCATTATTAAATACATCAATTGCTCTATCTTCTAAAATCGCTTTTGTAAAAAGGAAAAGTGCCATATCAGGTCTTCCCCACGGTCCATAAACGGTAAAAAACCTTAGCCCTGTAGTTGGAATATTGTACAGATGAGAGTAGGTGTGTGCCATGAGCTCATTGCTCTTTTTACTTGCTGCGTAGAGGCTAATTGGATGATCTACATTGTCACTTGTACTAAAAGGCATAGTCTCATTAAGCCCATAGACACTAGAGCTACTAGCATACGCTAAATGCTCAACCTCATTGTGTCTACACGCTTCTAAGATGTTTGTAAACCCTACAATATTTGAGTTGATATAGGCATCTGGATTTGTAAGAGAGTACCTCACCCCTGCTTGGGCTGCGAGATGACACACTCTATCAAATTTTTCTTCTTTAAAGAGTTTGTCTAAGTTCTCTTTGTCTTCTAGGCCTAGTTTTATGAATTTGTAGTTGGTGTATTTGTTACTAGTTATTAGTTGATTGTAGGGGATGTTTTTGCCACTGTCTAAACTATCAATAATTCCAGTTCTTTGCAGTCTTCCATACTTTACATTGACATCGTAGTAATCATTGATGTTATCAAGCCCAACAACTTCGTCTCCTCTTTCTATGAGGTACTTAGCCAAATGGCTACCGATAAATCCAGCTGTTCCTGTTACTAGTATCTTCAAAACTAACCTTTTTTTAATAACTCATCAAAATATGCGATAGTCTTTTTCAAACCATCTTCTAGATAAACCGTTGGCTCCCAGCCTAGTTTCTCTTTTGCTAAATCTATCACTGGTTTTCTCTGCATAGGATCATCTTCTGGAAGTGGCTTGAAGATAAGTTGGCTTTTGCTTCCTGTGAGTTCTAGTATCTTTTCGGCTAGTTCAATCATTGTAAACTCTCCAGGATTTCCAATATTAACGGGTCCTGCAAAACCATCTTCGGAATTCATAAGTCTTATAAAACCTTCTATCAAGTCATCTACATACTGAAAGCTTCTTGTCTGTTTACCATCCCCATAGATTGTGATATCTTCGCCCTTAAGAGCTTGGACAATAAAATTACTCACAACTCTTCCATCATCAGGATTCATATAAGGACCATAGGTGTTAAAAATTCTTACAATCTTAATCTCTACACCAAACTGCCTTTGATAATCAAAGAAAAGTGTCTCTGCACATCTTTTCCCCTCATCATAACAGGCTCTAATTCCTGTGGTGCTCACATTTCCCCTATAGCTTTCAGGCTGTGGGTGGATTTCTGGGTCTCCATAGACTTCGCTAGTGCTTGCTTGCAAAATCTTTGCCCCACATTTTCTAGCAATATCAAGCATATTAATGGCACCTAAAACGGAAGTTCTTGTGGTTGCCACTGGGTCATATTGATAGTGAGGAGGGGACGCTGGACATGCTAGGTTATATATCTCATCTACCTCTAGTAAAATTGGCTCTTGGACATCGTGGCGGATAAGCTCAAAGTATGGATTATCCATTAAATCCAATACATTGGCTTTGTCCCCTGTAAAAAAGTTATCTAAACAAATTACTTCATTGCCTTCATTTAACAGTCTTCTACAAAGGTGGCTTCCTAAAAATCCTGCTCCACCTGTTACCAATATGCGTTTTTTCAACCTTCATCTCCTAACATAACATTCTCAAATTTAATAGCTTCTTCCAAAAAGCTCTCACTCACTCTATATTTAGACTTTATAACGACTTCACTAAGGCTCGATCGAATAATAACTGTCAGTGGCGATTTTCCACTATTGCTTTGTGCTAAGTCTACAATTCTATCTAAAACATCTTGTGAGTTATCAATTTGCAGTATTAAACTCACCTCTTTAATTGGCTTAGGTGCTTCTGTTTTTCTTTTTATCTTCTCTTTTTTACCCCCCTTAAGATCCATAATTTTGCGGATATTAAAACGGGTGAACTGATCATTTTTACTAATTGTACACTTGACAACAATAGGTTTCTCTCTATCTAGCTCTTCTAACTTATCCATATCCCTTTGAAACATCATCAGCTCAATATTTCCATGAAAATCCATAAGTGATGCTAGATAGAACTTATTCCCCTTTTTACTAAACTTCTCTTTTATCTCCTCAACTTTTCCTACAAACAGAGCTTCTGAGCCATCTCCTAGTGCATCTATCTCACTTGAAAGAGTATAGCTTAGCCCCTCTATGTCCTCTTTAAAATCATCCAATGGATGCCCACTTACATACAGCCCTAAAGTCTCTTTCTCATGTGCTAAGATCTCTTTCAAGGAGAACTCATCCATATTCTCAATCTCTAGATCCACACTTGTCATAGAGTCATCCCCACCAAAAAGAGAATTTACAGCATCTTTTTTAATTTTTCCAACATTGCCAGCAGCTTCAACTATTTTGTCTTGTTGGGTCGATAGCGCTTGGCGGGAAAATCCAAAAGAGTCAAATGCCCCAGATTTAGTAAAGCTCTCATACGCTTTTTTATTTACTTTGCTTGAATCAATTCTAGAGATAAAATCACTCAGACTTTCAAACTCCCCACTTGTCTTTCTGGTATTTAAGATTGAGTCAATTGCCGAATTTCCCACACCCTTAACAGCTCCCAAACCAAACATAACACCAATAGTGTCCCCCTCATAAATTGGAGTAAAATCGCTATCAGATTTATTAATATCTGGTGGTAAAAACTCTATTTTCATTCTTTTTATCTCATCAATATAGGCAACAACTTTATCGGTATTGTCTCTTTCAGAGGACAAAAGTGCCGACATAAATTCAGCAGGATAGTAAGTTTTAAGATAGGCTGTTTGGTAAGTGATCATTGCATACGCTGCTGAGTGAGATTTATTAAAGCCGTATCCTGCAAATTT
>JAABTA010000014.1 GCA_011390075.1 Helicobacteraceae bacterium
CGATCTTTTTTGCTGTTTTAGCTGCTCTAAAGAGTACTCTAGTCTTTTATGGAAATCGGAACTTAGGGTAGCTCTTTTAAAGAAGTAGGCAAAAGAGCCATCTTTGGCTATTACAAAATAAATCTGAGCGCTTTTCCCTGCATCTTCAGGTCTTGTTTTCCAAGAGACAAGAAGTTTTCTGTGAAGAATTTTAAGATACCTATCTTCATCACTGGCTGCATTAGAGATCTCAGATAAAGTCTGCTGGCTAGAAACTGTAATCTTTTTCTCATTCTTAAAAAGTTCCTCCAAATCTAGCTCAGCAAGCTTTGTATCAACTTTTTCTGTACGGAATTTGTAGCTAGTGAGCTCTTTTTTCACCGCTTCTATATCCTCAGAACTCCCAAAGAGATCTTCTACTTTTGTCTTATCTGTAGCCTCCGCTTCTTGGGACTCTTGTATCTGCTCTTGGTGCGTCACTTCTGACTCTTTTGGCTCTGGTTCTGGCTCACTCTTTTGTATCTTAGGCTCTTGTGGTAGCTCTTCAGGAATCTCTTCTATCTGGATCTCTACAAAACTTTCATAGTCAAAGTCTAAAGGAGCCTCGATTATCAGAGTTGATAAAAGAGCATAAAACAGTAAAGATGAGATAATAAAAGAGATAATGCTATAGAGAAATTTATCCATCTGTGGCTAATGCAATCTTTGTAAACTTTGCATCTTTAATACTCTTTAGAATAAGCATGACATCTCTATAAGGAAGCCTCTCATCGGCTCTTATGAAGATCTTTGTCTCTTTGCTCAGTGTTTCGGAAAAGACTCTAAAACTATCGGGAAACTCACGCAAATTATACTTGTTGCCCCCAACAAAGATCTCTTTGTCTGCTGTAACTCGAATATCTAAAGATTGGCTCTGTTTGTTTGGCTGGGTTTTGCTCCCTTGTGGAAGAAGAATCTGCTCTTCATAGATAATCACTGGAGTTGTCAGCATTAAAATGGCTATAAGCACGAGCATAACATCCACTAAGGGAGTAATATTTAGGGCTGGTTCCTCATCTGTATGGTACATATTATGACTCTAAAAGTTCTATTTCGCTTTTTAAAATAGATTGGAGCTCATAGGATTTTCTTCTAACAATAAGATGAGCAGCATACGCAGGAATTGCAACCAAAATCCCCATAGCCGTTGCAATCAGGGCTTCACTAATTGCTGGTGCAATAGTAGAGAGACTAACTCCCTCACTAAAGGTTGCAAAAGCTTGCAAAATGCCAACAACCGTACCAAATAGACCAACAAAAGGAGAGAGTGTAGCAATAATCGAAAGCCATGTAAGCCCTTTTGTGCTACTTCTTTCACTATGGTGCAGACACAAATTCAGCGCTCTATCTCTAGCCCTTGAGTAGTAACAGCTATAGAGTAAAGAGGAAGCATCAAGTGCATTCTCAGGAGAGACAAGCAGTGATTCTAAGGAATCTTTTTCACTAGATACAAGCCTTGTTAAAGTGATGTACCTACTCAAAAAGATAGTGATAACCATAAATAGGAAAAGAAAAAGCAGCGCAGTTACTGCTATAGTAACCACACTACTTTGTTGAATAAAATCAGTAATTAAATTCAATTAAAAATATGCTTTCGCCGCAGTCTCAATTTTTGCTTCTAAAGATGTCATAAAGAAATCTGTTTCAGCGCCTTTTAGCAGGTCTTTTGCATCTTTAATAGCTTTGGCAATTTCACTATCAGTGTTACCACTAATAGAGACAGCACCTTCTGCTAGAAGCACTACCTTTTCAGGAGCAACCTCGACATACCCTGAGTCAATAGCAACACTCTCAGTATTACTATCAGCTATCTCAATATCCACAACTCCAGCTGTCAATAAAGAGACCATTGCAGAGTGTCCAGGAAGCACACCAAACTCGCCCTCTGCTCCAGGCAGAGTGACTGTTTGGGCCTCTCCCGAAAATATAGTCCCGTCTGGGGTAATTATTTCAACTAATATTTTTTCCATATATAACCGCCTTAAGCTTTAAGCTTTTCAGCCTTTTCTAGAACTTCCTCAATTCCAGCAACCATGTAGAATGCATTTTCTGGTAATGAATCGTGCTTACCATCTAGAAGTTCTCTGAAAGCTTTAATTGTGTCTTCAAGACTCACATACTTACCTGGACTTCCTGTGAACACTTCTGCAACAAAGAATGGTTGAGAAAGAAGTTTCTCAATTTTTCTTGCTCTATCAACCACAACTTTATCCTCTTCACTCAGCTCATCCATACCCAAAATAGCGATAATATCTTGAAGATCTTTATATTTTTGAAGAGTTTTTTGCACCTCTCTCGCTACCTTATAATGCTCTTCACCAATAATTTGTGGATCAAGCAGTCTACTTGAGGAATCAAGTGGATCAACCGCTGGATAGATACCTTTTTCTGCAATTCTTCTGTTAAGAACTGTTGTTGCATCTAAGTGAGCAAAAACAGAAGCAGGAGCTGGATCTGTTAAGTCATCGGCAGGTACATAGACAGCCTGAACAGATGTGATTGAACCATTTTTAGTCGATGTAATTCTCTCTTGGAGCATGCCCATCTCTCTAGCAAGTGTCGGCTGATAACCAACAGCTGATGGAATACGACCTAAAAGTGCAGACATCTCAGAACCAGATTGCGCGTATCTAAAGATATTATCAACAAACATAAGTACATCAAGATTCATCTCATCTCTAAAATACTCCGCCATTGTAAGACCTGTAAGTGCAATTCTATTTCTTGCCCCAGGAGGCTCATTCATTTGACCATAACAGAGAGCAACTTTATCCAGTACGCCACCCTCTTTCATCTCATAATACAGGTCATTTCCCTCTCTTGTTCTTTCACCAACACCAGCAAAAACAGAGTAGCCACTATATTTATAAGCAACATTATGGATAAGCTCCATAATAATAACTGTTTTACCAACACCAGCACCACCAAAGAGACCAACCTTACCACCTTTTGGATAGGGCGCTAAGAGATCAACAACTTTGATACCTGTCTCAAACATCTCAGTTTTTGTGCCTTGTTCTTCAAATGCAGGTGGCTTTCTGTGGATTGGCCATTTTGTTTTTGCCTCAATCGGCGCACCCTCATCAATAGGATTGCCAATCACATCGACAATTCTACCAAGAACTTCTGCCCCTACAGGAACTCTAATTGAGTCTCCTGTTGCTTTAACATCTATCCCTCTTACTAAACCATCTGTTGCATCCATTGCAATGCTTCTAATACGGCTATCGCCGATATGCATTGCAACCTCACATACTAAAGTTACTTTTTTACCATTTGCTTCAAAATCAATCTCTAAAGCTTCATTAATTTCTGGCAAGTAACCATCAAATTCCACATCTACAACAGGACCGGTAATTTGAATAATTTTACCAATATTCGCTGACATATTACCCCTTCTTTTATTTCATAGATTCTGCACCGCTTACAATCTCTGTAAGTTCGGTAGTAATAGCTTCTTGTCTAGCTTTGTTATACTCTAACGAAAGAGCTCCAACTAAATCATTTGCATTATTCGTTGCATTTTCCATAGCTTGCATTCTTGCACTATGTTCTCCTGCTAACGAGTCTAGAAGAGCAAAATATAAATTATACTCAACATACTTTTGTACCATAGTATCTAAAATTGTGTCATCATCTTTTGGTTCAAAATCGATTTGAGAAGTGAACTCACAATCTTTTTTGTCAGAAAAATCAACAGGTAATAATCTAATCTCTCGTAACTCCTGAGAGATCATGTTTTTATACCCATTATAGACTAAAACAACCTCATCAACAACACCATTAATATAGTCATCTACAGATTTTGAGACAAACTCTCTTGCTCTTGCGTAATCTGGAGATGAGCTCAACCCCAAAACAGCGTCGTAAAGCTCGATATCATTAAACTTAAAAAAGCTGATACCTTTTTTTCCAATACCTCTAAGTCGTACTTTGGTTTTACTGCTTTTGTATCCCTCTAACCTTCTTCTTACCGCTTTTAAAGTTTGTGAGTTAAAACCACCACACAAACCTTTATCAGCCGTTACAAAAATAAGATCAGCTTTTTTGACATCGCTAGCAGAAGTTTCTATAAAGTATCTGCTTTCGATGCCTCCTACTCTATGCTGATTGATTCTACAGGCAATATCACTAATGACATCATTAAGCTTCAACGCATACGCTCTTGATCTTGTGGCAACTTCTTCTGCGCGCTTGAGCTTTACTGTAGAAACAAGTTTCATAGCTCGAGTCGTTTTTTGAGTGTTATTCACACTTTTTATACGACGAGAAATATCTTTTAAATTAGCCATTCATACACCTTTCTTAACCTGCGTTAAAAACCGTTAAGAACTCTTCTAGCGCCTTTTTAACTGCGTCTTCGGTATCTTCATCAAGTTTTTTCTTGCTTCTTATATCTTCAAAAACTTGTGCATATTTTGCTTCCATAAATGGATAGAGATCTGCTTCGAATTTTAAGATCACTTCTGTTGGAAGATTATCTAAATAACCTTTTGCACCAGCATAGATCATAACCACTTGCTTCTCTACTGAAACAGGAGAGTATGGAGGTTGCTTGAGAAGTTCAACAAGTCTCTCACCTCTTTCAAGCTGTTTTCTAGAAACTTCATCTAAGTCTGAAGCAAACTGACTAAATGCTTGAAGTTCTCTATATTGCGCTAAGTCGAGCTTGAGCGTACCTGCCACTTGTTTTGTAGCCTTAATTTGTGCAGAACCACCCACTCTTGATACTGATAAACCAACATTGATGGCCGGTCTAATACCTGAGTTAAAGAGATCTGACTCTAGAAATATCTGACCATCTGTAATTGAGATAACATTTGTTGGAATATACGCAGATACATCTCCAGCTTGTGTCTCAACAATTGGAAGAGCTGTTAGTGACCCAGCGCCGAGTTCATCATTAAGTTTAGCAGCTCTCTCTAGCAGTCTTGAGTGAAGATAGAAAACATCCCCTGGGAACGCTTCTCTACCTGGAGGTCTTCTTAAAAGCAAAGACATCTCTCTGTAGGCGACAGCGTGTTTTGATAAGTCATCATACACAATCAGACCATGTCTTGCATTATCTCTAAAATACTCACCCATTGTAACACCAGCAAATGGAGCAAGGTATTGCATTGCAGAAGATTCAGACGCACCAGCAGCAACAATTATTGTATAGTCCATGGCGCCGTGTTCTTCTAGTTTCTTCACAACTTGAGCAATACTTGACTGTTTTTGACCAATAGCCACATAGATACAGACAACATCTTGACCTTTTTGGTTAATAATTGCATCAACGGCAACCGTTGTTTTTCCTGTTTGTCTATCGCCAACAATAAGTTCTCTTTGACCTCTACCAATTGGAACAAGAGCGTCAACCGCTTTAATACCTGTTTGCAATGGTTCATGAACAGATTTTCTCGGCATAATACCAGGAGCTTTCTCTTCACAAAATCTTGTCTCAGTAGCCTCAATTGGACCTTTTCCGTCAACAGGCTCACCTAATGCATTAACAACTCTACCAATAAGTGCATCCCCTACAGGTACACTTAACAAGTTTCCAGTTCTTTTAACCTCTGTTCCCTCTTTAATGCCTAAACCGCTTCCTAGAACAACAATACCAACATTGTCCTCTTCAAGGTTTAATGCAAGACCTTTGTCTCCATTGTCAAATTCAACAATTTCATTTGACATACAGTTTTTTAAACCGTAAACTTTTGCAATACCATCAGCGTAGAAAACAACTTTTCCTACCTCTTGTACATCTAGTTTTAGTTCAAAATTTTCGATACGATCACGAATAATCGAACTAATCTCTTCAGTTTTAAGTGCCACAAAATCTCCTTTCTTAGATTGCTTTTAATATATGTGATAACATTTGATTTTTTATATGAGTTTCAGAAAAATCGATTCTAAGTCCCATATCAGGAATTTCAACTTTCACTCCATCATATCCGTTATTTTTAACTTCCGTAGTAAGAGTGATTCCTAATTTTTTTGATAAAGTTGAGTTAAGCTCTTGTATTTTTGCAGCTTCGAGATCTTTATTAGACTCAACTAGAGCTTTGTAGCTATTATTTCTCAGGGCCAACTCTTTATCTAACTCCTCTAAGATCTCAGGAACTTCTTGGAGTCTCTCCCACTCTGCAAGAAGCTTGATAAAGTTTACAAACTTCTCAGGTGCCTGCGTTAAATTTTCTAAAATGAGCTCTGCCTTCTCCTCTTTTGTGATGAGAGGCGACTTGATTACATCTTGAAACTTACTATCAGAAAAAAGTGATGCAATAGCTCTTAGATAGGTAAAAACATCCTCTGCTTCTGTAGCGTTCATCACAGAATAGAGAGAGTATGCATATTTTTTTGCTACAATTTTACTCATTACGCAACCTTCTTAATTAGTGAATCTAAGATATCAGAGCTATCAGTTTTTAGATCTGGTGAATCAAATATCTTCTCCAGCTCCTCTTTGACAACATCTCGCATCATGTGATTTTTTGCAACAACTTTTGCTTCCTCTTTTTGCTTGTGCAAGACCTCAACATCACTCTTGTTTTGAGCAATGAGTTTTTGTTTCATATGTTGTGCTTCCTCTTTAGAGTACTCAACAATCTCAGCAGCTTTTGTTTTTGCATTCTCCAGCGACTTTTTCGCTAACTCTTTTTGAGATTCTGCTTCTTTGAGCTTCTCTTCTATCTGCTCAAAAGAGTTAGCAATTGACTCTTTTCTCTCTGCAAAGAGATTCTTAATAGGCTCTGCTGCTAGATAGTAAACTAATGAAGCAAAAATTAAGAAGTTAACTGTTCTTGGAATAATGTCATAGTTCGTCTCACCAGCGGCAAAAGCAAATGTTGCACTTACAAATAAAAGTATTAGTAGTTTTTTCAATACCATATCTCCTTAAACCGTCAGCTTTGCTTTAATACCACTTTTGAAAGAATCAGTATTATCAACAATAGCTTTTTTTATCTCTTCTTTGTCAGCTTCAAGAGATTTAAGAAAAGAGTTCATCTCTTCTTCAACTTTTCTTTTCTCTATATCGATAAGGTCACTATTCTCTTTTTTCTGTAGAGTAATAACTTCATCAATAATAGATTGAGCCTGCTTTTTAGCCTCAGCTAAAACCTTTGCAGCTTCCTCTTCAAACCCAGCAGCATCGCCACTACTTTGGTTTGCACTCATTTGGTTCTCTTTTAAATTCTGCTTTCTTCTATCCATATGCTTTACCATAGGTTTAAAAAGCAATGAATTAAGAGAACTTAAAAGGAATAAGAAAAGCACCGCAACGGAAATCATTAACCACGGATCAAGATTAATCATTTTACCCCTTCTAATTTAGTTGGCGAGATCATATCAAAAAAAAGCTTATTTAATTATATTAAATAGCCTATCAATATCCTCTTGCGACTCAAAATTTATAACCAATTTGTTACCAGATGTCTTAATTTTTAATCCACTCTCTGCCATTTTTTTAGACAGTGGGCTAAAATCTAACCCTTTACTTCGCTTTGTACTCTTTTTGTCATCACTCTTTGGCTCCTCTTTGAGAGCTCTTACTAAAGATTCCGTCTGTCTTACATTGAGGTTTTGATTAATAATTGAGTCAACAATCTTTTTTTGTTGCTTATCTTCAAGACCAACTAAGATCTTAGAGTGTCCATGGGTAATGTCCCCAGTAGTGATTTTCTCTCTAGCATACTCCCCTAATTGTAAAAGTCTGAGTGTATTGGTAATATGGGCTCTGCTTTTATGTACAGTTTCTGCTAGCTCCTCATGGGTAATTCCATAGTCACTAATAAGCTCTTTATAAGACTGCGCCAACTCCAAAGCATTAAGGTTCTCTCTTTGAATATTCTCAATAAGAGCAATCTCACGAAAACTGCTCTCAGGAAGCTCAGCTACTACAGCTTTTATCCTCTCAAGTCCAATCAGTTTTGTAGCTCTTAATCTTCTCTCTCCAGCAATAAGCATAAAGCCATGTTTTGTCTCAATAACCAAAACAGGCTGAATAAGTCCATGCTTTTGTATGGATTGTCCAAGTTCTTCTAAAGCCTCTTCGTCAAAAGTTTTTCTTGGTTGAAAAGGGTTCACCTCAATGAGTTCAATAGGAATCTCTTTTACAGAAGATCTATCTTTTGTTACCTCTTTTTCATACGCATCTTCAACTTCTTCAAAGATTGCGCTTAATCCTCTTCCTAGACCACTCTTTTTTGCCAAATCTTATCCTTCTAAAATAACTCCTGCTAACTCTTGGTAGGCTGCGGATCCTTTGGATTTTACATCGTAAAGAATCACAGGTTTACCAAAGCTTGGAGACTCTGCTAGTTTAATATTTCTTGGAATGCATATAAATGGAAGCTCATCTTGATTAAGAGATGATTTAAACAATTTAGAGTTGAAATGTTGCTTAAGATCTGCAAACACCTGCTTTGATAAATTGTTATTGGAGGTGTACATAGTAGGAAGGAGCCCTCTAATTCGTAGTTTTGGATTGAGTGATTTTTTTACTAGTTTAATCGTATTTAATAGTTGCGCTAGGCCTTCTAAAGCAAAGTACTCACACTGAATAGGAATAATCACAGAATTAGACGCCGTTAAGGCATTGATGGTTATAAGTCCAAGGGCTGGCGGGGAGTCTACAACAATGTAGTCATAGCCATCTTTTACCTCTAAGACCTTCTCTTTTAAAATTTTCTCTTTATTTTTTCCATAGTCATAAAACTCCTTCTCAATTCCTACAAGACCAATATTAGATGGCACGATATCGAGCCCTGGCACTGATGTTTTGAGTTTGACTTCGTTTATAGATTTAATATCAATAAGCACATGGTAGATGTTGTAGTCATAATCATTTCTGCTAAATCCAAAGTTAGTAGTGGCATTAGCTTGAGGGTCTGCATCGATTAGAAGTACTTTTTTTTCAGCTACTGCCAAAGATGCGGCAAGATTGACGGCTGTTGTGGTTTTTCCGACACCGCCTTTTTGATTTGCTATTGCAATAATTTCAGTCATCGTAAACTTAAAACCCTTTCCCCGTCTATTGTCAAACTACCATCTTCATTTAAAATAGCGCTCTCTAAGGAGATTTTTTTCTCCCTATGATGGGTGTTTAATCTCCGATTGGAGTCAAATTCTACACTATATTTGCTAAAAACATCCTTCCAGCTTGGACAATTTTTAATTCCCTTAAAGTAACTTTCAAAAAGTGCCTCCTTGGAAACATCAATATCAAGTTTTCCAAAAGCCTCATCAACAAAAACAAGATTTAAACCAATGCCACAGACTATTGTGTCTGACACTAAGTGAGTCACTGTTCCACCAATTTTTTTATTTTGAATATAAAAATCATTGGGCCACTTAAGCAAAACTTGTGAGCCAAAATTTGCAAGGACCTCTTTAAAGAGATAGCTAAAATAGATAGATGCAGATTGCAAAGGAAGGTCTTGGGGCAAAGACTCTTTAAAAAGAGCAAAAGAGAAAAAGAGATTGCCATCCACCCCAATCCAGCTACTGCCTCTGCTCCCAACTCCCTTAGTTTGGCTTTGAGCGCAAAGAGCTATGGGAGCTTTTAGATCTCGCTTTGCAATTTGCTCTTTAAGATAAGTTTGTGTTGAACCAATGCTTTCACAGTAGATAATCTCCAACTTCTAACCTTTTTCCACGAATATAACTCCCCGCAT
>JAABTA010000145.1 GCA_011390075.1 Helicobacteraceae bacterium
GATCCCAAAGAGTTTTAAACTTTCCACTCACTTCATCAGCGTAAGACTGAACACTGCGACCTCTTTTTTGGGCAGCCTCTTCAATTTTTTGTCCATGTTCGTCTGTACCTGTTAGAAAAAAGACATCTTTTCCCTGCAATCTTTGATACCTTGCCAAAGTATCTGTGATAATGGTTGTATAGGCATGCCCAATGTGGGGAACATCATTGACATAATAAATCGGGGTAGTTGCATAAAATTTTTGACTCATAAGACAAGAATCCTCTATATTAAAAATTTTTAATATTCTATCTAAAAGTAGCTATTACAAAAATATTGAAATACATAGTAGCTACACTTTATTAGCAAAAGAGGACAGTAGAGTTTTACTTTTTGAAGTTCCATTCATTCAGTAGGCATTTTGCCTACTGAATGAACTTGTACCCTACTCCCTTAATAGATTTAATAAATTCAGGTTTTCTTGGGTTATCACCAATCTTTTTTCTAATTCTGCTAATGAGTACATCAATACTTTTATCACTACTATCCCAACGCATTGTAGAAACATTATTAGCAATAAACTCACGATTAAGTACATGCCCTGCTCTTTTGATAAAGAGCACAAGAAGCTCATACTCTGCCGTGGTTAAATCAAGTTCCTTTTCATCTAAGGTAACGATCATCTTGTTTTCATCAATAGCGAACCTATCGTTATTTTGAGCAGAAATATGATTATATCGTCGCAAAACGCTTTGTATTCTTGCGACCAATTCTCTAGGATGATAGGGCTTAGGAAGATAGTCATCAGCTCCAACTTCTAGTCCTGCTACTTTATCTTCTAACTCTCCTCTAGCACTTGAGATAATAATAGGTAAATCTGGATAATCAGCCTTGATTCTTTTGCATAAATCCATACCATCCATCTCAGGGAGCATAAGATCTAGTATAGCTAGATCATAACTATCCATCCTCAAAGAGTTAAGAGCAGAACTTGGATGAGTAAAATGTGTTAGATTCATTCCAAACTGCTCTAAAAAATCTTTGAGCAAATCGGCAATTTCGTTATCATCCTCTACAATTAAAACTTCCATCTGCACATCTCCTTTTCCAACTCAAAAGCAAAACTTATACCCTTTTCAAAATTGGAATAGATTGTGCTTTTGGGATTTGAAGCAGTTAAAAAATTTTTGGAGAGTATTATGAATAAAGAAGTAAATAGCGTTGTTAGCGATTTTAAAAATGCCCATAAAGAGATGCTTGATAGTATCGAGAACTCAAAATATGGAAAGGTTGATAAACTCATTCAAAGACAGCAAGATATTTTAGATAAGTTTTTTAAGCATATTAAAAAAGAGTGCAATATTCCAACAGAGGCAAAGCATGACTCTGAGAAAGATGAAAAAACAGCGTAACTGATACGCTTTTGTATCAGTACGCTAGGAGCGACCCTTGATTGGTAAGAGCAGACTCTAACGCTGTTCTTACCTCTTTGGATAGACTATCCATCAATCTTTCTAACTTATCTTTTTTATACCATCTAGGTTGGCTTACACCTGTAAGGGTAATCAGTGTTGTTTTGGCACTGTCTATTGTTCCTAGGCTATCTATAAGCCCTATCGCTTGTGCCTCTTCTGAGGTAAACAGTTTCCCCTCAGCAAATTTTGGAGCATCTGATATATTAAGATCCCTTGCAAAAGCCACATCTTCTACAAACATATCATAGGTTTTATCCGCAAGTCTTTGGAGCTGTTCTCTCTCATCTTTTGAAAGATCTCTATAGAAGGTTCCAGCCTCTTTATACTCCCCTCTTTTAATCACTTCAAACTCAACACCAACTTTTTCTAAAAGCTTCTCAAAATTTCTTGTTTCAAACAGAACACCAATAGACCCAACAATGCTCCCTGGATTGGCAATAATTTGTGTCGCTCCTATGCTCGCATAATAGCTTCCACTAGCGATTGTGCTCGAAGCATAGGCAATAACAGGCTTTTGTTTTGCAAGATCTCTTATGGCATACATCATCTCAACACTAGGCGCTACAGCTCCTCCTGGAGAGTTCACATTCAGTAAAACTCCTTGAATATGGCTCTGCTTGGCTTTTTCGATAGATTCTAAAAACGCTTCACTTCCAAGAATTGGCCCAAAAAGTTTTATCTCCATAAGATTGGGTTGTTGCAGATCTTTAGGATCGCCTTGATTGAGCAAAGAGAGCACTATCAAAACCAAAACCGTTGCTTTAAAATGATTTTGAATAAATTTAATAGGAGCCGTAATAGGCAGAAATAGTTTTCTTAAAAGTTCCATCGGCTCTTCTCTCCATTGATAAATACAGTCTCGACCTCTTGTGTATGCAAGATAATGTGATAAGCTAAAGACTCTATTGAGTGCAACTGTTCTGGGAGGGTAAAAACAATTAGATCTGCATCTTTGCCTTTTTGAATCTCCCCACTATTGAGCCCTAAAGCTTGGGCAGGCACTTTAGTGACCCCTTTTAAGAGATCTTTTGCCAACAGCCTTAGATCAAGATCATAGTGCATCATAAGCGCCACTCTAAGCTCATCAAAAAGACTCAGACTAATGTTGGAGCTGAGCCCGTCAGTTGCAATAGCAAAGGGGAGTTCTAAGTTTTTTAAAGACTCAAGATCTAGCTTACCAACTCCTAAGAGTCTATTGGAAACTGGGCAGTGAGCAATAGTAGCGCCCATGGCTTGAATGGCTTGCTTCTCCTCATCTGTGGCGTGCACACAGTGGGTAAACACTGTTTGCACTCCCTTAAAAGAGTCCAGAAATCTTTTTGCATCGCTCACAGGGGTTTCTGTATTAAAATAGCTTTTAAAAAAGGCTTGAAACTCTCCCTTGCCATCATCAATCCACCGTCTCTCACTTTTGCTCTCCATAAAATGAGCAGAGACTACCAAATTTTGTGATTTTGCTAACCCTAGAGCTTTTTGTATTACAATAGGATGGGCAGAGTATGTAGAGTGGATACCTATGGCTGGAATGAGTGTTGGACTCGCCCGATATTGGGAGTTCTCTAATCTTTGAGAAAAATCAGCAAACAGCACATCAGCCGTTGCAGGACTTGAGCCAATAAGTTCATTAAAAAAGACAACCTTTTGTGGTGTTTTTGCACACACAGCCAAATCTCTTCCTAAAGAACTAATCGCCCCAATAGAGGTGATACCGCTTTTGAGCATTTTTGCCAGCGCCAACTCCATACAGCTATCTTCGCAAGCCTGCACAAGCTCCTCTCTGTGTTCCATAACACTATCGAGCCATCCTAAAAAGGAGCCATACTCCAAAGTTGTGCGGTTACCAGAAAACTCCAAATGGGTATGGGCGTTGATAAGCCCTGGCATGACACAGCTATTACTTGGTGCAAAAATAACTTCTGCTTCACTAAATTTATCTTTAAGATACTCTCTATCTTCAGAAACCTCTATAATCTCTTTTTCAAAAACAACTCCACCGCTCTTTAATACAGTAAAATCTTCATCCATTAAAAGTATATAATCCGCATACAATAGTTTCAAAATTGTTTCCTAACTTTTAAATTTTTTCAGTATTATCACCTATTAAGTTTAAATTAT
>JAABTA010000146.1 GCA_011390075.1 Helicobacteraceae bacterium
TGTTGATAATTGGCATATCTACTCCTTAAAATCTTTCGTTTTCTCCCAAGAGACAATCGCCCATTTGGTTGGGTTAGGGGAGAGTCTATCTCCATTTTTATCTTTTGGTAGGGCTTGGAAATACTCTCGTAAGTTCTCTTCATCTTTTTGGCTCAAATCCCCAATGCTCCACTTTATAGCTTGAATAAACTCCTCTTCATTAGCGTAGTTACTCTTTCTGCTATAGGTATCAATAAAATTAACGCTGGCATAAATTCCTAGTGAGTGGAGAATATTGACTAAATAGATATAGTCAGGTTTTGGGATAATATCGCTATCAAGCACCTCTAAGATCTCATTGCTTACAAAACTTCCTCCAGCCATAACAGCAACATAGACTCTTTTTAAAGCGTGGTTATTAAGCTTTTTAAGAACACTCTCTAGCTCAATCACACCTACAGATCTTGAGGCAATGACAATATCGGCTTGAGGAGCACTCCAAGGCTGTTCGATATCTTGTTTAAAGATCTCTATATTGTCTATGTTGGCTAATTTTGAGTTCTCTTTCACAAGATCTAACATTCTGTCAGAGTAGTCGAAACTGTAGATTTTTTTTAGGTAGGGGGCAAAAGTTAAAGAGAGATTTCCCACACCACAGCCAACATCGAGCAGCGTTTGGGCATCTTCTAGGTTGACAAGAGAGAAAAAGGCTTGATTGTAATCGCTCCTTTTAACTCGCTCGTTCATCTCGTCAGCTTTTTTATCCCAATCTTTTGAGTCTTTAGGTTTAAAAGTTGAGGTGAGTTTTTGTTCTTTATAGAGTCTATTAAAGTCTATTGTTTGAAGGTTGGTTTTTTTAAGCATACTATTTTCCAGATTTGGTTTAGTAGAAATTATAACAAACCGCAATTAGTTAAGAGCGGTTTGTTACATTTTAAAGGAGGTTTGTTGTTGTTTTCCTTGGGTGACTTTTGAAAGTGTATAAAAGAAGTATTAACCGAGTGTTAATAGCCCAAAGTTTTTGTCGATTATAAGGTTTTAGACAACAAAGGATCTAGTTTGAGTTTTTTTGCTCTTTTTTTTGATAATATTTTCTACTCAATTATCTTTATAGTAGCTATTGTTGTACTAGCAATGGGGGTCTTAAAGATTAAAGATAAAGATCTAAGCCCTTTTAAGATTGTAGGGGCATACTTTGCCTATTTAGGAGGCTTTATTGTAGTTTTTAATCTCTATTTTTCTCTAACAATTACGCAAAAACCTCAAAACACTCAAAAGATGCAAACACTAAACGAGATCTCAGTAGCCGAGCACATTACAGAAAAAACTTCTCAAAAAGGCGCTGGACAACAAGAGAAGCCAGAGACATCAAAAGCTCAAATAGCAAAAAAAGAAGAGAGTCCAAAGCAGGAAAAAAAGCAAGAACCTAAAGAGATAAAGGCAGAACAAGCAGAAAAACCAAAGCCAAAGCAGACCATACAAATTAAGCCCCAAAAGAGGAGCCAGGAAGTAGCTCCCGTAAAAAAAGAAAAAGCTTTAGAGAGGGAACAGCCTCCACGCAAACCTATTGAGGCGCCTCTTCGTAAGCCAAAGGAGGAGCCAAAAAAGAGTGAGTTTAGGTTGCTTTAAAAACGGTTTTACGATAAAAACCCAACAGTAGCGTCCTCTCCAAATGTGCCAGAGATCTCTTTTTTAACGCTCTCTAAAAAGTCACTTTGTGTAAAAATTGGCTCCTCTTTAGTTGCCACTTTAAAGGCTGTGTTTTTAACTATTAAATTAATCTGTCCTCCGGTGAGGTCGTGTTGAGAAAGAGCGTCAATGCTCACATCGTCAGCAACCTCTGCATTAGTAGGAATCATCTTGTGCCACAGTTGTTTTCTCTGCTCTAAATTTGGTTTTTCAAACTTAATTTTATAGTTAAATCTTCTAGAAAATGCTTGGTCAAATGTCTCTAGTAAATTGGTAGTTGCAATTAAGATACCATCAAAACTCTCAATCTGTTCAAGAAAGATATTTTGCATCTGATTGTGCATTTTATCGGCACTAGAAGCGGCACTTGTAGTACGAGAGCTTAAGAACTGATCGGCTTCGTTTAGAAGAAGCACAGGATCGCTTTTGGATTTAGTCGCAATGTCTTTGTAGCTATCAAAAATCTTTCGAACATTTTTCTCGCTTTCGCCAATATACATAGAGAGAATTTTAGAACAGTCAAAACTTACAATCTGTTTTTTAAGAGTTTTTGCCATAGAAAGTGCTGTCATGGTTTTGCCAGTTCCCGGGTGGCCATGGAATAAAATTTTTGCTTCCATACCACTTTTTTTATCTTTAATGCCCCAATCTTTTAATCTATTGGCAACTGTTTTATCCATCTGCTTCATAATAGTATCGAGCATCTCTCTTGTTTTTGGGTGCAAAATTACATCGCTAAGGGTCGTTTTTGGCTCAACGAGCTCAAAAATATCTTGCTCTTTTACCAACACATCAAGACGGATCTTTTTGCTCTTTTTCTCTTTTTTTGCTGTTGGATGGATAATGTCGCTTAAGACATCCTCGGAGATAAAAAACGATCGGCTAATGCCACCAAATGCTGTGAGTACCTCATCGTAATCAATAATTTGCTTTTCAATGAGTCCTGAATTTTCCTCTAGCAAAGAGCGGTTTTTAATTTTTTCATACTCATCCATACTCACCATCTCAATAAGAGTATTCATATCTCTTAGGTTTTCATCGGTAGAGGAGTACTCCTCTTTTAAAAGAGCCAAAAAGATAATTCTCTCTTTATCTTCTAGCTTATTTGTTTTCATATACTCCTCTACTTTTGGAGTCTCTTTGGTCTCTTTGAGCCTCTGTTCTATCTGGTGTTCGAGCATTGTGAGTTTGTGTCGCACTCTTTTATAGTTGGGAGAGCTCTGGTCGTAGCTTTGTCTAATGATGGCAAGATTCTGATAGAGATCCACGCGAAAGAACTGATCTTGTAGGTACTCTAGATTATCTTCGTAGGCTTTAATCTCTGGCATAACAAGATCTAAATTGCCATTTTCTAAGATCTTTAAAAATGAAGTAGAGAGGCTTACTGAAAGATGTAAGATCTCTAGTTGTGAAAGCTCATTTGTTTTGGTGTGATGGAAGGTGTGCAAAATTATCCACCCTTGATGCAAAATGTTTTTAATAAGTGGTATCTTCTCTACATAAGAGAAATCTTCCTCTTTTGTTTCATAGACAGTCATGAGTAGATCATAAACAGTCATCTCAGAACTACCATTGAGGTACTCTTTGGTTAAAAACCTAAGGATCTCGGCCTCCTCTTTTGATGATTTGAGTTGTCCAAAAATCTCTGCTTTACTAATATCTTCCGATTGTAAAAATCCCATTAAATACTTTAGTGAACCTTCTTGCAACTTTTCTCCTCTTTATATCTATTTACTTTATTGAGCTTTTCCATGAGCCTCTCTTTTCGCTCCTGTTGGGGTTCATGATTGAACCTTTTGTTATAGTAAAAAATAGTTAGCCCTGGGATAATGTATGTGTAGCTACTACCGAGCATAAAAGGCACAGCAGAGAGCATTACTCCTGTTCCCACAACTGAGTA
>JAABTA010000147.1 GCA_011390075.1 Helicobacteraceae bacterium
CTTGTGCTCCGCGAAGGGGTAGATTTTAGAAGAGAGACAGGCATAGAAAATAGAACAAATATTATGACCCTAGTCACAGCCATTGCAAGACCTTTGCGGCTTAATCCTTATCTTCCAGAAGTTGTCCGAAAAAACTACTTTCCCGATCACCACAAATTTACAAAAGAGGAGCTACGATCGATTCTTTTTAACACAAGAGCTACCTCTTTATTGGTCACTGAAAAAGACGCTGTTAAAATACGAGGTTTTAAGATCCCATTATCTATTTTAAAGCTTAAAATCCATATCGACAAACAGATCATAGACACAATTAAAAACTATGTAAAGGAATATAATGATAGAGAGATACGCTAGAGAAGAGATGAGTTCAAAATGGACCATGGAGGCTAAATATTCTGCTTGGTTAGAGGTGGAAAAAGCTGCCGTTAAGGCATGGAATAAGCTCGGGCTCATCCCTGATGAGGATTGCCAAAAAATTGTCGATAATGCCAGCTTTAGTGTTGCACGAATTGACGCCATAGAAGAGGTAACGAGACATGATCTGATCGCTTTTACCACTAGCGTCTCAGAAAGCTTAGGTGCAGAGTCAAGATGGTTTCACTATGGCATGACAAGCTCCGATACAGTCGATACAGCTGTAGCGCTGCAGATAAAAGGATCTTTAGAGCTGATTATAGAAGATGTCAAGATGGTGATGGAGTCGATTAAAGAAAGAGCGTATGAGCATAAAATGACATTAATGGTGGGCAGATCCCACGGGATCCATGGCGAACCTATTACCTTTGGTTTGGTTTTGGCTGTGTGGTATGACGAAATGGCAAGGCACCTAAAAAACCTAAAGCAGACACTAGAGGTGATAAGTGTAGGTCAGATCTCTGGGGCTATGGGAAATTTTGCCCACGCACCACTGGAATTAGAAGAGATTGCTTGCCAAGAGCTAGGACTCCAGCCAGCCCCTGCAAGCAACCAAGTCATCCAAAGAGACAGATACGCAAGATTGGCCACAGCTTTAGCCCTTCTAGCATCATCAATAGAGAAATTTGCTGTACAAGTAAGACACTGGCAAAGAACAGAAGTGTATGAGTGTGAAGAGTATTTTGCTAAAGGACAAAAGGGATCTTCGGCAATGCCTCACAAGCGAAACCCTATCCTTACAGAAAATATCACAGGTTTGGCTCGTATGATTAGAGCGTATGCAACCCCTGCAATGGAGAATGTAGCTTTATGGCATGAAAGAGACATCTCCCACTCCTCTACAGAGAGATTTTGGTTGCCAGACTCTTTTATCACAAGCGATTTTATGCTCCATAGAATGAATAATGTTATCGCAAACCTTACGGTTATGCCTGAGAATATGATGAAAAACCTCAACCTCACAGGAGGATTAGTGTTTTCTCAAAGAGTGCTTTTAGAGCTTCCAAAACAGGGCGTTAGCAGAGAGGATGCGTATAGGATTGTCCAAAGAAATGCCATGAAAGTGTGGGAAGAGATCCAAGCTGGCAAACCCTCTACTAATGAAAAGGGCGAAAGTCTCTATCTTCAGTATCTTCTTAGCGATGAAGAGTTAAGATCTAAGCTCAGCGAAGAGGCTATTAGAGAGTGCTTTAGCTATGAGTACTACACAAAAAATGTAGACGCCATATTTGCAAGAGTTTTTGGATAAACTTTTGCTTCAAATTTTTATAAGGAACAGATAAGTGAACAAAAAACGAGGATTTTCTTTAATTGAACTATTAGTTGTTATTGTTATTTTAGGGCTTCTTGCCTCTTTTATTATGCCCAATATTATTGGTAAAGGCGAGCAAGCGAAACAGAAGCTCACATGTGTACAGATGAAATCTATTGCCCAATCTTTAGAGCTTTTCAAACAAGATACAGGCCAGTACCCAGATACAGAAGATGGGCTCGAAGCGTTGGTAAGCAATCCTGACGAAGACAAATATAGTGGATTTATGCCAGGGGGTTATTTCTCTGGAAAACGGGTGCCACAAGATCCTTGGAAAAATGACTACATCTATGTATCCCAAGAAGATGGCTTTGAGATTATCTCTTTAGGTGCTGACAACCAAGAGGGTGGCACTGAAGAGAATAGGGACTTAAAACTTTCTCAGTGCCAAGCAAACTAAGAGGTTTTACACTCATTGAGCTGCTGATAGTAGTTCTGATTATCTCTGTGGCCTATGGTCTAGTTATCTCTAATATGACTAGACCACAGCAAGAAGAGAGCCTGACACTTTTCAATCTCAAATCCTATCTTTTAGATCTTAAAAAAGAGGCGTATGCCAAGACAGTCAGAGTAGAGTGCCACAAGGAGGCATGCTCCTCTTGCAAAGTATTAATTGACAATAAAGCAAGAGAAAAAGAGATCTCGCTTTTTACACAGATGCCAACCATCTATGCCTTTAACAACAATGGCTACTTTGAGAGACAAGACCGACAAGATAAGAGCTGTTTTTCCTACGCAGTCACGAAAAATAATGCAGGAGAGAAGCTCTTTGTAGAGTATAAAGATGAGTACTATATCTTCTATCCATATATCCACGATGTTAAAAAATTTGTCCATTTTGAAGAAGCAAAAATGGAGTATGATCCCAAAGAGGTAATCCCAACACAGAAGAATCAGTATTATGCTTTTTAAATATAGAGGTTTAGATAAAAAAGGAAAAAACCACAGTGGTAGCATTGAGGCGCTTAGCAAAAACGATGCAATTACCAAACTGAAACTCCAAGGAATTTTTACCCAAAGCGTTAAAGAACAGACCCCATCTATTCTCTCAAAACTCAATTTTCAAAAAAAAGAGAAGATAAACCAAACAGTACTTTCAAATCTAAGCAGAGATATTGCCACCTATCTAAACGCTGGGATCTCAATCGTGAACGCTCTTAAGTTAGCAAGCACCCAATATAAAAGAGATAAAAAACTCTCCGCTTTTTTGGGCTCTATCAATAGTCTTTTAGATGAGGGTAAAAGTTTTGCAGTGGCTTTGGAGACACAAGAGGTGTATGAGATTCCACACTTTTTTCTCCAATCGGTCAAGGTGAGTGAAAATGGCGGTATGCTAGCAGAGGTACTCGAGGAGATGTCACGATTTATTAGAGAGATGGAGGGGATCAAAAAACAAATCAAGTCCAATCTTTTCTATCCTGGATTTATTATTATTGTCTCTATTTTGATGATTGCCTTTATGATTACCGTGGTTGTGCCTAAAATCACCTCTATTTTTGAGCAGATGGGGCAAGAGTTGCCACCTATTACCCAATTTATTATCACTGCCAGCGACTTTTTAGGGGCGTATTGGCTTATACTCTTACTCTCTCTTACGGCTGTTGTTATGGTGTTTTCTGCTTTAATGAAGTTTAGTCAAGGATTTAAATACTCTATAGATAAAATTTTACTCAAACTGCCAGTAATTGGAAAAACCATTCTCACTACAGAACTGGCAAGATTTAGCTATATGAGCTCTGTGTTGCTTCGCTCAGGGCTCCCTTTTGTGCAAGGGGTCTCGCTTTCGGCCAACATCCTTGATA
>JAABTA010000148.1 GCA_011390075.1 Helicobacteraceae bacterium
AAAAATTTATGGACAGATATAAACTAAATAAAGTCTTGAAAAGCCGTATGCAGGAAATCCACATGTACGGATTTATGAGGGTTCTACCTACTGCTAACTTGTTAGTTGGGAGGTAGTTCTATTCAATGATTGAAATAGGTGCAAAATTTGATGATGGCTGGCAGTTTGATGGAGTGTGCAAAAAGTGCAAAGAAAACATCTCTCATTGCCAATGCAAAAAAGAACAAGAAGTCCTCTCTGCCAAAGAACATAACAAGATAAGCGTGCAGATAGAAAAGCGAAAAAACAAGAAGGTTACTGTGGCAAAAGAGTTTTTTTTAGAGCCCAAAGAGGCTAAAGATCTTATGAAAAGTCTTAAAAAAAGTCTTGGTGTCGGTGGGACGATAAAAGAGAATTCCATAGAACTTCAAGGAGATGTAGTGCAAAAACTCAAGCAGGCGTTAGCCTCCTATGGCTTTAAGGTGTAACAGTGATGAGACTATTTAAATATATAACTAGCCTTATGCTAATAGCATCGACAGTTTTTGGGGCTGATTTTACAATTGCCAATCAAGAGCAACGGTTCAATCAAAAGTTTTTAGAGATACAAGAGATCTTACAAGATGAGCTAACTATCGAAGTTTTTAATAATACAACGATTTACAAAAGAAATGCTGCGCTACTTGGTGTGCTAGAAAGAGAGATAGACCTAGCTGTCGTCTCCAACGCTTTTTTGCAAACTATCACAGATGAAAGGCTCCAGCAAGGAGAGATTCAAGGCACACAACTTCAGATCTTTGTTTATGGAAAAGAGTACTCTTTAGTTGCCCACAAAGCCATGGATGCCAAGTTTTCCAATAAAATAACAGAGAAACTTTTAGATACAATTCATCAGACAATTAAGGATTTTTAAAAGGAGATTTGCAGATGAAAAAACTACTGATGATTATAGGAGTATTTGCCCTTTTTTTTACTGGATGTTCCAAAAAACCTGCTCCACCCAAAAAGCCAGACTATTCAAGAATTCAACAAGATGCCCAAAAAGCCCATAAAGAGCTGGATAAAAATTGAAAATCCTCTCAATAATTTTTACTAGCATCTTGCTCTCTGGTTGTGTTTTTTACAATGAGTGTGGACTCTCAACCCACCAATACAACGACTGCAAAGAGTATTATGACGCTATGGGAATCTACCACAAAGAGTGCAAAAAGAATAACCTCTATAATGATTGCGAGGACAACTCTCCTCCAAGAGTGCAGGAGTGTCTTAATTGCAATTAGAGGAGTTTAAACAATCCAAAATCGCTCTTTTAGAGAAAGTCTATAGAGATCTCAACCAAAGAGTAGCCTCTTTAGAACCAATTGTTGCAGATGTCACTCTAGAGGATACAATCTCAATCTCTGCAGATATTAGTGAACAAGAGAGAGAAAAAATCATTCAGCTTGCCAAAGATCTTACACCGTGGAGAAAGGGGCCCTTTGAGCTTTTTGGCACCTTTATTGACACAGAGTGGCGTAGCAATCTAAAATATGACATTATTAAAGAGCATTGCTCTTTAGAGGGAAAAAGTGTTGCTGATATTGGTTGCAATAATGGCTACTACCTTTTTAGAATGCTTGCACACAACCCAAAAAAACTCGTAGGATTTGACCCCTCACCTATCACCTACTTGCAGTTTCAGTTTCTCAACAAATTTATAAGCGCCCCTATAGAGTATGAGCTCCTAGGTGTAGAGCACCTGTTGGAGTATAATGAAAAGTTTGATCTTATTTTCTGTTTGGGCGTGCTGTACCACAGAAAAGATCCCATCTCTATGCTCAAAGCGCTCAAACAGTCACTAAATAAAGAGGGGGCGCTTATTTTAGACACCCTCATCATTGATGGTGAAGAGGAGATCTGTCTTACTCCCAAAGATAGATACGCAAAGATGAAGAATGTCTTTTTTCTTCCTACACTAAATGCCTTAAAAAATTGGCTGTTTCGTGCAGGGTTTGCTCATATTGAGCATATAGGCAATAAAAAAACCACCCTTTGTGAACAGAGAAAAACCCAGTGGATTAAGGGAGAGAGTTTAGAGAGATTTTTGGATAAAGATGACGAGAATAAAACCGTAGAGGGCTACCCAGCACCTATTAGATGTTATATAAAAGCAAAAATTTAAGGATCAATAATGGCAGAAGAAGAGTCTAATTTTAGAGACGAGCTAGAACCCGATAGTTCCGAATACCAAGATAACGCCCCCGATCCTACCCAACTCAAAGCCTCCACACTGATAAACCAAAACCTTGTGGGTGTTTTAGATGATATTAAAGAGGGAGAAGCTGTTGTCAAATTTACCTGCACAGAGGATATGGTAGTTGATCAAAAAGGGCTGATTCACTCTGGATTTATCTTCTCCTCTGCAAACTATGCGGCTATTGCGGCTATTAATCACCAAAATGCTATTTTGGCTGTCTCTAAAGCCAATTTTTTAGCGCCTGCGGCTTTAAATGATGTGATTACATTTCGGGCAAAAGCAATGCAGACAGAAGCAAGAAAAAGAGTAGTAGAAGTGGCTGGCTATCTTCAAGATGTCAAGATCTTTGAGGCAGAGTTCTCTGTTGTTGTACTAGAAAGACATGTTCTCTCTTTGCACTTAGGATAATTTGCTATAATGGCTGTGGCATAACGGATGGTTGCAAGAGTATTCTTGAGGAAAGTCCGGGCTGCAGGAGCAAGGATTCCATCTAACGGATGGCCAGAGCAATCTGAGGGAAAGTGCAACAGAAAGTAGACCGCTTTTTTAAGTGAGGGTGAAAGGGTGAGGTAAGAGCTCACCAGTACTGTAAGCAATTACAGTAGCTAGGTAAACCCAATCCGCAGCAAGAAGTGAATGGTTAATGCTCCACAATTACACTTCGCTAGAGTCTTACCGTAAGGTACTGAACTAGATAAATAACCATCAAAACAGAACCCGGCTTATAGTTATGCCAACTTTATGACGATAGGTTTTTTATGGAGAGTATTCAATCTTTACAAAACTATAAAGCACAAAGTATCGAGCTCTCTTTGTTTGAAGTCGAGATCAAAAAGAGGGTAGAAAACTACAACGAAGAGGAGAAAAGAGCAGGGCTTTTAACACTCTATCTTTTTGATGTATTTCTAAACACAAAAGATCTCTCCTTTTTAGAAAAACACTCACAAGCCGATTCTATTCTTGGAAGATTAGAAGATCTGAAAACTTTGTTTCAAACAAAAAGCACACAAGGAAAAATCATAGATCTTGTGCACAGTTTTTTAAATACTCAATCGGACTCAATCATTGAGGCCTTCCAAGAGACAGACAAGGTTTTAGGAAATATCTACCACCTAGATACTTTTAGAAAAATTCCAAAGACAATTGGAAGAAATAGTGGTGGATATCTCAAAAAAGACGATATTTTATTTTTAAATGATATGTTTGGAGAGAATTAACCAATGAGCCTACCTCTTTGTATTTCAGGTGTTGAGTATGAACAGCTTCATGGAAAGAAGAGATCAGCGCTCACCCAACAATCTTT
>JAABTA010000149.1 GCA_011390075.1 Helicobacteraceae bacterium
ATTATAGCCATCTTTAATAACTTCTACAATCGACTCATCAGCCTCTACTGACTCTCCATCACCATAAGGAAGATAGAGTTTGTTCTCAATCTTGCCACTAATACCAGCTAGCTCATTTGGTTTGGCAATATACTGCCGTCTGAGGTGGTATTTCTTCTCATTTTTACCATCTGTTATGGTAACAATTGTCTCTTCATGAACATTTTCTACTTTGAGTTTTCCAGAAAATGGAGCTTTAATTTTTGGCTCCACCATTAATACCGCTGCATTTCTTCTATTGGCAACAATATTATTACCACTCTCATTTTTAAACACTTTCAGATTGTAGTATCTAATAAAGCCCTCTTTATTGGCCACAATCTGTCGCTCCTCTTTGCTCGCACTTGCAGTACCTCCCACATGGAAGGTTCTAAGGGTCAGCTGTGTCCCTGGTTCACCAATTGATTGGGCTGAAATAATACCAACAGCCTCACCTGGTTTGACAATTTTGCCTTCACCTAGGTTTAGACCATAGCACTTAGCACACAATCCTTTTTTTACTTTACAAGTAAGGGCAGAACGGATTTTAAGAGTTTTTATATTTGTCTCTCTAAGGATTACCGCATCATCTTCTGAGATGAGTTTACCCTCAGTAAAGAGGATCTCATTGGTGATTGGATCAATGACATCTTCAGCCAAAACTCTACCCTCTGCTCTATCTTCAATAGACTCAATAAGCTCACCACCAACGGTAATACTAGTAATCTCAATGCCCTCATGTGTCCCACAATCGTTCATTGAAATTCTTACATTTTGGGCAATATCAATCAGCTTTCTTGTTAAATACCCTGCATTTGCTGTTTTCAGTGCTGTATCGGCTAGACCTTTTCTAGCACCGTGAGTTGAAATAAAGTACTCAAGTACATTAAGACCCTCTTTAAAGTTAGAGATAATGGGTGTCTCAATAATTGAACCATCTGGTTTTGCCATCAACCCTCTCATACCAGCTAGCTGTCTAATCTGAGCAGCACTCCCCCTAGCCCCTGAGTCAGCCATCATATAGATTGAGTTAAAACCATCTTTATCACTCTCTACAAGCTTCATCATGCCCTCAGCAACTTTATTATTTGTATCAGTCCAGACATCAATAATTTTGTTGTATCTCTCTTGTTCTGTTAATAAACCAGAAGAGAATTGGGTTTGGATCTCTGTGGCTTTTTTCTTCGCAGTTGCTATAAGCTTCTCTTTTTCATCTGGAATGATAATATCATCTGCCGAAATTGAAACCGCAGCTTCAGTTGCATATTTAAACCCTAGATTTTTAAGATTATCCAAAAATTCAGCAGAGTCATTGATGTTTCCGTTTTTATACACATTATCAACGAGTGAAGAGATAATTTTCTTTTTAAGAATTTGATTCCACAAATTTTCTGGCACATACTCTGGCAGGATATTTTTTACTAAACTTCTACCAACAGTTGTTGTTGTAATGACTCCATCAATAAGCACTCTAATTTTTGCATGAATATCAATTTTATCTTGTTCTAAAGCCATGATAATTTCATCAATAGATCCAAAGAGCTTATTTTGCCCCTTAACACCACTTTTTTCTAAAGAGATATAATAGATACCAAGAACCATATCCTGAGATGGAGTTGCAATAGCGCGACCTGTGGCAGGCAGTAAAATATTCATACTACTAAGCATCAAGACTTTACATTCAGTAATAGCCTCTTGGCTCAGTGGCACATGCACAGCCATCTGGTCACCATCAAAGTCGGCATTAAAGGCAGAGCAAACAAGAGGGTGCAGTTGAATAGCTTTGCCATCAATAAGTTTTGGATGGAACGCTTGGATGGAGAGCTTATGCAGTGTTGGTGCACGGTTAAGCATAACTGGGTGACCATCAACGACCTCTTTTAGACACTCCCAGACTTCATTGGTTGTCTCTTCAATAAGTCTTTTTGCCTGCTTGAGCGTTGTCGCGTAACCTTTCTCCTCTAACTTAGCCATAACATGAGGTTTAAAAAGCTCTAGCGCCATCTTTTTAGGCAAACCACACTCATCCATTTTTAGATCTGGTCCAACAACAATGACAGATCTTCCTGAAAAGTCAACTCTTTTACCAAGTAAGTTCTGTCTAAAACGGCCTTGCTTCCCCTTGATTATCTCTGAAAGGGATTTTAAAGGTCTCTTATTCGCGCCCTTAACCGCATTGGTTCTTCTACCATTATCAAAAAGAGCGTCCACTGCCTCTTGTAGCATTCTTTTTTCGTTTCTAATAATAATTTCAGGAGCTTGGAGCTCAATGAGTCTTTTGAGTCTAGAGTTTCTATTAATAACTCTTCTATAAAGATCATTCAGATCTGAAACAGCAAACTTTCCGCCATCAAGAGCAACAAGTGGTCTAATATCTGGTGGAAGCACAGGGAGTGTTTTTAGAATCATCCACTCCGGGTTGTTGTCTGAATTGAGGAAGGACTCAACGACTTTTAACTTTTTTGTTAAAGTTTTGAGTTTTGCTTCTGAGTTGGTTGCGTCAATATCTTCTTTAATATTTTGATACATCTCAACAAGATCTAAATCTCCTAGTAGTTCTCGTACAACCCCCGCACCCATTTCGGCGCGAAAGCCAGTGTGTTCAAATCTTTCACTTAAAATAGAGTACTGCTCTTCATTTAAGATATCAAACTTTTTAACCTCTTTAGTTAATTCGTTATCATAAAAGGCTTCTCCTCTATCAGCAACAATATACGCCTCATAATAGAGCACTCTTTCAAGATCTTTCATCTTAACGCCAAGGAGAGTACCAATTCTGCTAGGAAGTGAGCTCACATACCAAATATGAGCTACAGGAGCAGCCAAATCAATATGCCCCATTCTGTTTCTTCTTACTTTAGATGTGGTAACTTCAACACCGCATTTTTCACAGACGATACCTTTGTATCTCATTTTTTTGTATTTACCACAAATACATTCATAATCTCTAATTGGCCCAAAGATCTTTGCACAAAAAAGTCCATCTCTCTCTGGCTTAAGTGTTCTGTAGTTAATTGTTTCTGGCTTTTTTACCTCACCATAACTCCAAGACTCCATCTTTTCAGGACTGGCTATCATGACCTGTAAGGCATCAAAGTCTTTTGGTCTATGATCTTCTGTTATCGCTATCTTTTCTAGATTCTCTAGTCTACCCATTGTCTTTTTCCTTGTAAACTTCTAGATCCATACCAAGAGCTTGTAACTCTTTTGTTAGTACATAGAAAATTTCTGGAATACCAGATTCAGGAATATTTTCCCCTCTTGTAATTGCTTTATAAGTTGCAACTCTTCCTTCTGTATCGTCAGATTTTACTGTAAGCATCTCTTTAAGTGTGTGAGAAGCACCATAAGCCTCTAATGCCCAGACTTCCATCTCACCAAATCTCTGTCCACCAAAGAGCGCTTTACCACCTACAGGTTGTTGGGTAACTAATGAGTATGGCCCCGTGCTTCTTGCATGGACTTTCTCATCAATTAAGTGGT
>JAABTA010000150.1 GCA_011390075.1 Helicobacteraceae bacterium
ACTTTTACTCGTAGCTTTTGGTACAAGTTTGCCTGAGTTTGTAGTCACACTTATGGCTGTTAAGCAGGGTAATGGAGATATGGCCATTGGCAATGTTGTTGGGAGCAACTTGGCTAATATAGCTGTGGTTTTAGGGAGCGCATCTTTAGTAGCACCTATTACATTCGTTCTCTCTTCATCAATATTTGATATGGTAGCCATGGGAATTGTGACACTGAGCTTCATCTTTATTACAGCCAATAGAATATATGATCGCTCTGCTGGAATTATATTACTTTCAATGCTCATACTTATTATTGCAAATGCAGTAGGATTTTAGGAGGAGATATGGAATATTTAGCAGCTTTAGCCATTTTAGCTTTTGTGGCATTTTTAGTTTTTAGAAGAAAAGATCTCTTGCAACAAAAAGCACAAGTGGATCCAAAGATCTCAAAAGTCTTTTTTGTGCTTATTTTTATGGTGCCAATTATTATTGTTTTTCTCTATGCCATGAAGCTTAAAAATCAAGGCATTGACCCAATGGAGCAAGAGTTTAACAAAGAGCAGTTCTCTACCCCAGTAGAGAAACAGCCTGAACAAAACCAGCAACCCAAACAACAACCCAAAGATCAAGAACAATACTACGATGCTCCAGCAACAAGAGAGGAGGGATTTAGCCTATGAGTAAGATCTTTATTTTAAGTGGCGCAGGACTCAGTGCTGAAAGTGGTATTAGCACCTTTAGAGACAGCGATGGATTGTGGGAAAATTTTGATGTGATGGAGGTCTGTTCTACCCAAGGTTGGGCAAAAGACAGAGACAAAATCACCAATTTCTACAACGCAAGAAGAGCAGATTTAGAAGATAAAGAACCCAATAAGATGCACCACTATCTCGCCTCTTTAGAAGAGAAATATCCCAATGAGGTGATTCATCTGACTCAAAATGTTGATAATCTTTGCGAAAAAGCTGGAAGCAAAAATCTTGTGCATCTTCATGGAACTTTGCTAGATCTAAGATGCGAAGCGTGCGGGTTTGTTTGGGAGATTGGATATGCTCCTCAAAACGACGATTTTTGCTACAAATGCCAAAGTCACAATGTACGGCACAATGTGGTAATGTTTGGCGAATCTGCACCGAATTATAGACACCTCTACAACTCTCTAGATGCATGCGAGATCTTTATAGCACTTGGAACAAGTGGCCAAGTGATTGATGTTGTTCCCTTTGCCAAGGAGGCGGAGCAATCTATCTATGTCAATATTAAAAGAGAGGAGTATGTCACTATGTTTGGTTCCTTTGAGGAGTATATTGACACCTACTTTACCGATAAAGTGATCGCCCCTGCCACCCAAGCAGTGGACGAGCTTGATGCTTTAATTGCAAAATATATGAAATCATGAGAGCGACAAGGTCGCGAGGACACTCTGCCAAAGAGTTCTTTTTGGACTTGTTCAAAAAGGAGATTTACAGATGAAATCAAAAACTATTATTTTCGACATGGATGGAACCCTTGTCGATACAAGTATCCCTATTGTCAAAACAATCAATTTCGTCAGAAAGAAGTTTGGACTAAAAGAGCTAGATAAAGAGATTATCTTAGAAAAAATAAACTGTCCAGACACCCACTCCCCCCAATTTTTTTATGGGGTAGACGAGTTTTCAGACAGACACATAGATCTATTTGAAAGCTACTATCAGCAATGCTGCACTTTAGATATTTCTCTTTATAGTGGCATTAAAGATCTTATTCAAGAGATTGAGCAAACATTTCATCTAAGCGTTGCCACCAACGCCTCGAGCCATTTTGCAAAAAAGATCTTACACAGCCAGAATATTGTGGAGAGTTTTTCCTATATTATTGGCGCCAATGATGTAAAAGAGTCTAAACCTCATCCTGAGATGCTTTTTAAAGTAATGGAGAAGTTTAGTCAAGAGCGAGCACACTATATCTTTATTGGAGATAGCTTTAAAGATGAGCTAGCAGCAAAAAATGCAGGGATAGAGTATCTGATGGTGGATTGGGGATTTAGCGATCATCGCACCCACCACAGAGTACACAACAGTGCCGAAGAGCTTAAAAAAAGTATCTATGAGATCTTACTATAGACTCTCCACCTCATAGATCTCTTTTCCAGGAGTGTTTTGAAACTCCTCCTCTACCTCTTTTAAGATCTCCTCTACCTCCTCTTGACTCATGTGTTCATACATAAGCTTATTAATAAACTTAATCCCATTTGCGTTGACTCTATTAATCCCAGCAAGATAGTGAACAAAGGCTATCTTTTTCACATCGTGCAAAGAGTAGAGTTTATTCGCCCCTTTTTTAGGAAGAAGTCCTTTGTCCTCGTACATTTTTAGAGTCCTAGCTTTTGCACTCAGTAGCTCTGCAATACTATTTATAGAGATAATATGTTTATCGTTATCAATTAATGCCAAGTTTTCTCCTTTCTTTTTTCATAGGATTATACTCTATTTAACATAATATTGTAAATATATTTTCATTTTATTTGTCATTTTTACACATAGCTATTGCACACTTCTTACATGACTTATGTATTACTTAAGCTTTGTGTAAGTTTATTATACTATACTAAATCAAATTTATTCAATAGGTTTTAGTAACACAAAGGTAGTAATAATGAGTAAAAATATTGATGTTGATGTCTATAGCTTTTTAGTAAAGAATTTAAAAGATCTGAGTCTCAGTGAAACACAGATAAATATCCTAGAAAAGGAGGTAGGCAAACGGGGTGTAAAGAGAACTTTAAATTCTTATAAAAAGAAAAAAGAGGAAAAACTCAAACAGGAAAATCCAAATGACTTCTCACTCAAGTTCTTTGAGGAGGTTGTAAAAACACTAGAAAAGTTAGAGAAAAAGATATGAGCAAAATGAAACTAGTCACAAGAATTCCACACATAGAAGATGGAAAAGGGGTCTATACTTTAATCAAGAATTCACCACCACTAGATGTCAACTCTGAGTATCTCTATATCCTTATGTGTGATCACTTTAGAGGAAGTAGTGTTGTTGCAGAAGTGGATGGAAAAATTATTGGAGTTATCACCGGGTATATCCTACCAGAGGAGCCAGATACACTGTTTGTTTGGCAAGTGTGCGTTGATGGCGACTATAGAGGAAAGAAAATTCCAAATTTTATGTTTGAAAATCTTCTCTCTAGAGAAAATCTATCAATCATACAAAAGATTAAGACGACTGTTAGCCCTTCAAACCTTGCTTCAAAAGCTATGTTTGAAAAACTAACAAAAAAGTTAGAAACACAGATTAAGACAGAGCCTTACATTGAAAAAGAGCATTTTTCAGATGGCGGACACGAAGAGGAGCCAGTACTTACTATTGGTCCATTTACTAAAGAAAATAAGGAAAAATTTTATGAGAATATTTGAAAGTCTAGAATCAGAAGTAAGAGGTTACATTAGAAGTTTCCCAACCATTTTTGAAACATCTAAAG
>JAABTA010000151.1 GCA_011390075.1 Helicobacteraceae bacterium
GAATTATTGAAAAAATCAATAGATATTAAGGAGGAATTGATGGAAAAAAGCGATCTATTTAGTGTGTTACTCAACAATAAAAAAATTTTACTAGTGGATGATGATGAGATCTATATTGATGTTTTTCATGACATGTTGGAAAAATATAGTGTTTTAGTAGATGTGGCATATACAGGAGAAGAGGCTTTAGCAAAGATTGACGCTCAAAACTATGATCTTGTGATTACAGATATTGAGATGCCAAATTTAGATGGAATAGCTTTGAGTAAGCAGATTTTGGCAAGTAATAGTGAGCAAAATATTATTGTCTCTTCCTCTTTTTCTGATGAGGAGTATTTAATGGAGCTTGTCAATATGGGAATCAAGGGATTTTTAAGAAAACCAATACGATTTGATGATCTTAAAGAGCTGTTAAAAAAAATTTATTAGGAGATAGTTATGAACACAAAAGAGTTAGAAAAGATAAAAAAGTTCGGAAATGGTGTCTCTTTACTGATTGTTGATGATGATCATATTGCTGTTGATATTCATAAGGATGCTTTGGAAGATTTTGTATCTCATATTGATGTGGCTTATGATGGCAAAGAGGCTTTAGAGATGATTGAGCAACGAAACAATGGCTACGATTTAATTATTACAGATATTTTAATGCCAGAGCTCGATGGTTTTGAATTGATTAAAAAGATTCGAAAAAAATCAGTCAAACAGAGGTTTATTGTGATGACCTCTTTGTCTGATATGAATGAGATGAGAGATATCATCAATTTAGGAACAGATGGGATAATCTCCAAGCCTTATGGAAAAGATAAGTTTCTAGACATTATCTCTAGGGTGTTTCAAGCCATCTACCATGACAAACTCATTAGAACACAAATAAGACAGCTCTTGATGCTCTCAAAAGAGAACATAGATCTTAAATCAAAGGCTTTAGAACAGAGCCATAAAACCAAGCAGATTCCAACAAGAGTGCCTACTATACAAAAGACAACTATGAGCACAGAGTCCTTAAAAGAGCAAAAATATGATCTGCGTAAAACCCTGGAGGGAGAGAGCTCCGAAAAGCTTTTAGAAGAGCTTGACTATGTACATATTGACAAAATAGATGCCGTGCAAAATAATCTAATGGACTACGAAGCAATGCTTTGTAAAGCTAGTGGGCAAAAAGATGCTGAGCTGATTTTAAAAACATTAAGAACCGTTGCAGATGGTTTGGGAGATTTTGTTCAATCGTTAAATAATATGGGAAAATTTCCTGTTGCTGCTAATGCAGCAGAACACTTTAGAGGCTTTTTGTATAACCTAGAGAGCAAAGAGCTTGAAGATGAGGATAAAACAGAGTTGGTCATTGACAGTTTGGTCTATATGCTCCAAGATATAAACGACTGGATTATTGCTGTATTTGTCAATAAGACAGCAGATAATATCAACTACTTTGACGCTTCTTTTGCCAATAGTTGCTTAGAGATTGAGACAATTTTTAAAGAGAACATCTTTCATGAAAACGATGATGATGGACTAGAATTTTTTTAGGATTTTTTATGAAAAAGAAATTTGATGTAAAAGTTTTGGTGTGTGAATTTGAGCATAAAAGTGATAGAAAGTTCTGTGAGATCTTTCAAGATAAATTTAAAGAGGTGGTTTTTGTTTGTAGTAAAGATGAGGCTATAGCTACTATTAAAAACGATCCAAAAGAGAGCATTAATCTTTTGATTACTGATGTCTGTGAAAATGGCAATGACGCATTTGATATGCTCTTGAAAATAAGAGAGTTGCGGCCTAAAATGTTGGCAGTGGTGACAACCCCTTTAGCCGTTCATAAGATCTTTAAGTATATTAGCGAAATAGATAAGAAGAACAACTATATTCGAGAGCCAATAGATTGGGATGAATTTAACTGGGCGGTTGAAGACTGTTTGCAAAAGATTGCCGAGTATCAAATAAGCCAGAAGGCTGAACATCTTCTTAAGCAGTACAAATTTGTTTTGGATAAAGTGGCTCAAGTTGTTAATGTTGGACTCGATGGGAAAATAATAAGGGCAAATGAGAACTTCTATAAAAGAACAGGATTTAATGAGGGTGATGTAGAGGGACAAATGATCAACCATATTATCTGCAATAATGAATCAGATACTAAAAGCAGAAAAATTTGGAAAGAGGTTGCCACTAAGCAGTTTTGGCATGGAGTCTGTTCTACTCAAAATACAAAAGGAGAAAATCTCTATTCCAATCTGAATATCATACCCCTTCTAGATAAGCATAGTGAAATTATTGAGTACCTTATTGTAATACATGATATTACTGATTATATAGTAAGCACTATCAATGCAAATAATTCCGAAAAGGCAAAAGATGCCTTTTTAGCCAATACTTCCCACGAGATTAGAACGCCTCTCAATGGCATTATTGGTTATACACAACTACTTTCAGGACTTGAGCTTCCCCAAAAGGCTCAAGCGTATGTGGAGACAATTAGCTATAGTGGAAAACAGCTCTTAGAGCTTATTAATGAGATCTTAGATCTCTCTAAAATTCAGAGTGGTCGGCTCAAAATTGTTCCAGAGTGGGTTGACTTGGCTCATGAACTAGATATTTTGGAGAAGATGTTTAGTTTTACTGCCAAGAAAAAAGATATACAGTTTAATATCTTTGTAGATAAAGAGACACAAAGGTTTGTCTTTTTAGATGGTCTTCGGTTTAAACAAATTATGGTGAACTTAATAAGTAATGGGATTAAGTTCTCTAAAACGAAAGTAGAGATTCATTTAAAACATATAAAAAGTTTGGATGAGGAGACTAGCTTTTTAGTAGAAGTTGTTGATGACGGTATTGGCATTGCTTCGGATAAAATTGAATCTATTTTTCAGCCATTTGTACAAGAAAATGACAAGATCTGTAATAGTTATGGTGGGACAGGTTTGGGGCTGACTATAGTGAGCGAGCTCCTTTCTATGATGGACTCTTCTGTGGATGTGAAAAGCCAGCTAGGCAGGGGAAGTAAATTCTCTTTTTCTCTTTCTCTACCATATAAAGAGTCAGAAGCCGCAACTATTGCTTCTTACTCTTTAGAAGAGAATAGTGAGACCTCTTGCGAAGAGTTTGTCCTTGACGCGTCTGTGAAAATCTTAGTTGCAGAAGACAATAAGATCAACCAAATGCTTATTCAAGATATTTTCAAAAAATTTGGATTAGAAATTGAGATCCGTAATGATGGCAAAAGCTGTTTGGATGCTGTTTTTGAGAGTGCTAGGTATGATCTGATCTTTATGGATATTGATATGCCAATAATGGATGGAATGAGTGCCACCCAGCAAATTAATAGCTATCTACAAAGGTATGATTTACCCAAAATACCTATTGTAGCGCTAACTGCTAATGTTATTGAGAGTGATAAAAAAAGATACCTAGAAGCAGGGATGGTAGATATACTACCAAAGCCCTTTGAGTTGATTCAATTAGAAAAAATTTTAAAAGAATATATTGTTG
>JAABTA010000152.1 GCA_011390075.1 Helicobacteraceae bacterium
GGCTTGGCTGGGAGGTGTGGCTAGACGGCATGGAGATTACACAATTTACCTACTTTCAGCAAGTCGGGGGCTTGCCTTGTGATCCTGTTGCTGTTGAAATCACTTACGGAACAGAGCGCCTAGCCATGTATCTGCAAGAGAAAGAGAGTATATTTGATATTGTCTGGAACGAGAATACTCTATACGCTGATATTCACTATGAGAGCGAATATGAGTTTAGCAAATACAATTTCGAAGTTGCCGACACCAAAACACTTTTTTTACAAT
>JAABTA010000153.1 GCA_011390075.1 Helicobacteraceae bacterium
AAGCGAGCAGTGAGTGCAAAAGAGCACTAGAAGCTGGGTTGCCTCTGCCTGCTTACGATCAGTGTATGCTGGCATCTAATTGGTTTAATATTTTAGATGCTAGAAAAGCCATCTCTGTCACACAAAGACAGGAGTTTATTCTCAAGGTACGAGAATTAGCTAAAGGTTGCGCTACTTTATATAAAGAGAGCGAAAACGCAAGAGACGAAAGGTTACAAAAAGCCCTTGAAGCTACAAAATCTTTATAATATTTTAGACGAGATCTCTCCTTTTGAACTCCAAGAGAGCTGGGATAATTCTGGTTTGCAAGTGGGAGATCTAAAGAGTGAGACAGGAGAGATCTTTATTGCCCTTGACCTAGATGAAGCCTTGCTTCTGTCTCTGCCAGAAAATGCAACTTTACTCACACACCATCCACTGATTTTTAAGCCTCTAAAAAGTGTAGACTTTAGTCGCTATCCAGCAAAATTTATTCAGATGCTCATTACAAAAAATATCAATCTTATCTCACTGCACACAAACTACGACAAAACCCATCTGAATAGATATGTTGCCCAAGAGGTGCTCGGATGGCAAGAGTATATAGAGGAAGATTTTATTATTACAAAAAAATTAAGTACCACTTTCTCGGATTTACTTAGTACTCTCAAAGAGAAGTTCTCATTAGAGTCTATTAAATACACACAACTTCAAGAAAAGATCACAAGAGTTGCCCTCACTACAGGGGCTGGCGCTTCTATGGCAAAAAATATTGATGCAGATGTCCATATCACAGGCGATGTCAAATATCACGACGCCATGGAGGCAAAAGCTGTTGGGGTCTCCTTGATTGATATTACCCACTACGCAAGTGAACGGTTTTTCGCCCAATCTTTGTGCGATCAATTGAAAACTTATAATATTAATGGTATAATCCGCGACTTACACGATCCATTTAATCAGAAATAGGAAAATAATGAACAAACACCTTAAACAGTTAATCGACTTAAGCACACTTGACAAAGAGATTGATTCGTTTGCGGATGAAGAAGCAAGAATCAACCAAAGACTCAATACTGTTTTAGAGGAACAAAATGGCTATAGAGATGAGATAGAGACACTAGCAACTGAAATTGAAGAGCTAGGCAATGCAAAGTCCAAAAACAACACCCTCTTAGGCGAGCTTACTGACAAGATTAAAGAGATAGAAAAAAAATCTGCCTTAATCAAAAGCGAAAAAGAGCTCAAAGCATTACAACTAGAAGAGGAGATTGCAAAAGAGCAGATATCCCATGCCAATGATGAGATTGCAAGACTTGACAAAATTGCCAAAGAGAAAGAGGCTGATATTGCCACTAACGAAGAGAAGATAGAGAAGTTAGCAGAGAGTATTGCAGAAGCTGAGAAAGAGACAGAGTCAGAGATGGCAGAGCTCGAAAAAAGAAAGCAAGAAACTTTTGCCCAAAAAGATGAGCAAATTAAAGATTTTCCTCAAAAACTTCTCTCTTTTTATCAAAAAATCAGAAGATGGGCTGGAAGTGAAAGCGTTGTTCCTGTAAGAAAACAGGCATGCTTTGGTTGCCACATGAGACTCAATAATAAAATCTATGCCGAGGTTTTAAAATCGGAGGAGATTGTTAACTGCCCTCATTGCGGAAGAATTCTTTACGCAGAATTTGAAGATGGAGAGTAAGCACAATCTTTTAGGAGTTTAAGCGGTATGTTTAAACTCCTCTATCTTGCAATTCTTAGCGCTTTTTATGTTCTTTTTATACCACTTTTATTGCTACTAAGTTTTAAACAAAAATATAAACACTCAATTTTTCAAAGATTTTTTCCATGCAACAATAAAGCATTTCAAGAGAGAAGAGTATGGTTTCATGTCTGTAGTTTTGGAGAGACAAAAGCTATCAAACCTCTTTTAGATGTTTTAGAAGAGAAAGTGCATATCTCAGTTATTACCCAAACAGGATTTAACGAAGCAAAAAAATACTCCAAGAGTGTAAGGTTTCTCCCTTTTGAGATCTTTTTGCCCTTTTGGATGACACAGCAAAAGCTCTTAGTTGTTTTAGAAGCGGAGCTTTGGTATATGCTTTTTTTATTGGCAAAGAAAAAAGAGACCCCCACCATACTGCTCAATGCAAGAATTAGTGATAAAAGCTACAAAAGCTATAAAAAAGCAAAATTTCTCTACACAAAGATCTTTAAGAATATTGATTATGTGTATGCACAGAGCGAGCTAGACAAACAAAGGCTCGAGGAGCTAGGAGCCAAAAATGTGACGGTGCTAGGGAACATCAAGCTTTTTGCAGATATCAAAATAGAGCATAGATACACAAAACCAGAGGCTTTTATAACAACTGCTGCAAGCACCCATGAAAAAGAGGAGGAGTTTATCTTCCGCGCTTGGTTAGAACACAAGAGAGGAAAACTGATTGTTGTTCCTAGGCACCCTGAGAGATTTAAAAAAGTTGCTCAATTGCTTCGTAACAGTGCAAAAGAGCACAACCTCACCTTTAATGCTTTCTCAGTCCGTAAAAACTTTGATAGTGATATCACCTTAGTCGATGCAATGGGTGAGCTTAACGAGATTTATGCAATCTCCGATCTTGTTATTTTAGGTGGGTCGTTTATGCCAAAAATTGGTGGTCACAACTTTGTAGAACCAGCCACATTCCACTGCAAGCTGATAACAGGGGAGCATTTTTTTAATCAAAAATCTATTTTTCCATTTATTAAAAATATAGAAGTTGCTACAACCCAAACAGACCTTGCCGAAAAAATAGCAAATTCCCATAATCTAGAAAAAACAGAGATAGTCAATAAACCCGATATTGAAGAGATTAAAGCAAAGGTCCTAAAGGCTTCACGCCCTTAAGACCTTTATTGAAGTGAAGTGTAGATTTTTTACGAGTATCCAACTCTTTTTTTACTCTATTACTGTAACAGTCTCATTACATTCTGTTGCATTGTATTGGCTTGTGCCAATGCATAACTACCAGACTGAATTAAGATGTTTTGTGTTTGGAAGTTGCTTGACTCCGCACCAAAATCAACATCTCTAATGCCTGACTCTGCTGAGAGTACATTGACCTGTGTTACTGAGATATTGTTCTTCGTAACTTCTAGTTGTTTTTGCACCGAACCGATATCTGCTCTTGTTCTATCTAACTGCTCAATTGATGATTGGGCAATGTCC
>JAABTA010000154.1 GCA_011390075.1 Helicobacteraceae bacterium
CTCCAGATCTGGCAAAAGCCATTAAAGAGTCAAGAAAATGGGCAAAAGGGATTATTCTCGATCTAAGAAACAACCCCGGAGGACTTCTAGATCAAGCCGTAGAAACCTCTGATCTTTTTATTGATAGTGGTGTTATTGTTTCACAAAAAGGAAAAATCCAATCAGAAAATAGAGAATACAAAGCCTCTAGTAGCAAAACACTCACAGATCTTCCTATGGTTGTTCTTGTGAATGCTGGAAGTGCTAGTGCCAGTGAAATTGTCAGTGGTGCATTGCAAGATCATAAACGAGCTGTAGTGTTAGGAGACAAAACCTTTGGAAAAGGAAGCGTGCAAGTTATTCTTCCTCTTAATGACAAAGACGCCATTAGACTCACAGTGGCAAGATACTATCTTCCTAGTGGCCGTTCTATTCAAGCAAAAGGGGTAGAACCAGATATCGAAGTCCACCAAGCAAAGATTGAAGAGCTTGAAGACAGACTTGATATTAAAGAGTCAGAACTCAAAGATCACCTTACAGAAAAGCTAGAAGAGATCGATGGAAAACCTGCGCCAAGCAAAGAAGAGGCACAAGAGGAAGAAAAAGAGGAGAACAAAGACACTCTCACAGAAAAAACCGTGGATAACGACTATCAACTAAGAACATCAATTAATGTTCTCAAAGCGTTAATACTGACTAGAAAGGATTAATCTCTTGGAAAAAAAAGAGCTTATATACGAAGGAAAAGCAAAAAAGATCTTTGCAACTGAAAAAAGTGATCTCTTAATTGCGGAATTTAAAGACGATCTAACAGCTTTTAATAATATTAAAAAGGGAAACGAGGTAGGCAAAGGCGCTCTTAATAATAAGATCTCTACTGAACTATTTAAGATCTTGGAAAAAAAGGGCGTGCAAACCCATCTTGTAGAAACAATAGATGAGACCCATCAATTAGTAAAAAAAGTGGAAATTATTCCCTTGGAAGTTATCGTAAGAAACATTGCAACAGGCAGTTTCGTAAAAAGATTTGGGGTTGAAGACGGAAAAGTTCTCCCTTTTGCGTTAGTGGAACTATGCCTCAAAGATGACACATTAGGAGATCCTCCAATGTGCGCTGATCACGCCTTAGCACTAGAGATTGCAACACAAGAGGAGCTAAGTATTCTCAAAGAGATGGCACTAACTATCAATAGCGCGCTTCAACCATTTTTTGCAAAAGTTGGGCTTAACTTAGTGGATTTTAAAATTGAGTTTGGCAGAGACAGCCATGGCACTATCTTACTTGCAGACGAAATTAGTCCCGATAGCTGTAGATTTTGGGATCTTGCAACCAATGCAAAGATGGATAAAGACATCTTTAGACAAGGTCTAGGGGATGTGAAAGTAGCTTACGAAGAGGTGCTTAATAGAATTTTAGGAGCAGAGAAATGAAAATTGTAATTGATGTCTTTTTAAAAAGTGGGATCTTAGACCCTCAAGGCAAAGCAACCGAACACGCTTTAGCCGTGCTAGGGTTTGAAGGGGTTGAAGAGGTAAGAATTGGAAAACAGATTGTGCTCAACCTTGCCACAAAAGATGCACAAGAGGCTATCAGCCAAGCCGATGCTATGGCTAAAAAACTTCTAGTCAATGAAGTGATTGAAGATTACACAATAGAGCCTATACAATGATGCATGTCGCCATACTACAATTTCTAGGATCCAACTGTGACCACGACACAGAGTATGCATTTAAAAAAATTGGTGTTCAAACAACTCTTGTATGGTACAAAGAGGAGAAACTTCCAGAAAATATAGATCTTGTCGTTATCCCTGGTGGCTTTAGCTATGGAGACTATCTCAGATGTGGCGCTATTGCAAGATTTGCTCCTATTATGAGTGATGTTATTAGCTACGCCAATGCTGGTGGAAAAGTTTTAGGTATCTGCAATGGATTCCAGATTCTTCTAGAAGCAAAGCTCCTGCCTGGGGCAATGAGAAGAAACAAAAATCTTCACTTTATTAGCAAATTTCATCACCTCAAAGTAGAAAACAGTGATAATAGTTTTCTTAACAAACTCTCCAAAGAAGATATAGTCCACATTCCAATTGCTCATGCTGAAGGAAACTACTACATTGATGAGGCAGGACTCAAAGATCTGCAAGCCAATCATCAAATCCTTCTTACCTATTGTGATAAAGACGGCAAACCAAGCAATCCCAATGGTTCTGTTGCCAATATTGCAGGGATTTGCAACAAAGAGGGAAATGTGTATGGGCTCATGCCTCACCCAGAAAGAGCCATTGAGACCCTTATTGGTAGCAGCGATGGCATGACAATGCTTAAGGGTTTTCTAAAATAGTGAAAAAGGCACTCTTTCTTCTTTTATTCATTATCACACTAGGGTTCGCCCAAGAAAAGGGAGATGAGAATGTCTCTATAGAACAGAAAATCATCTATCTCTCCCATGATAAAAAAGTAGAGAGTGGCTATATTAATCAGATTGTCAAACTCCAATATAAAGCTATTATTGTTGATAACTTTGATGAGATACACACAGAACTGCACAATTTTTACGGGTTTACACTTTTTAGCCAAGAACCACAATGGGTATTTGATGATAGCAATAGATACCATTTGAGTGTTTACGGAAAGATAACAGAAGAGTTTGTAAAATTTCCAGATGTTGCGGTAACTTTAACAACCGATCACAACACAACTCACCAAGAGAGCTTGCAAGGCAAAACATTAAAGGCCCAGTCTATCTCCCAAACGGATAAATTTATTGGTGTTATCTCTCCTCGTATAAAAATTATAAATCACTCGATTGAGAAATTTAACGATCAAAGTAATATTATCACAATGGAGCTCGAGGGCGAGCTTGCAAACTTTGAAGATATCAACCTTACTCTTGCCTCCAAACAAGGTTTTGACAATCTAGAAGTTGATTATCCCCTCGCAAGAGTCTTTTACTACGCTGTTATTCCTAACGATATAGAGACCCTTGAGTTTTTAACTTTTAATCCTGTTAGTGGCAATTATGCATCAAAAGAGATTAGGTTTGACACCTCCAATTTAGGGCAAAAAATTAGTACACAAATAGAGCTCAATCCCAATAAAAAGAAGTTTCCATATCTAGAGGTAATGGTTATAGGCACTTTAGTTGTTTTTGTTCTTATTTTGCTCATCAAAACAAAACACTGGATCTTTTTAGTTCTTTTGACAATTATTATCGGTTTTAGTAGTTGGTTGCTTCTCAAAGAAACAAGAGTAACTATTCTAAGCCAAAGTAGTGTCTACCTTCTGCCAATAGAGAACTCTACTCTCTTTTATAAAACTGAGAGAAACCTAGAGGCTATCAGACTCAAAACAACCAAAACTTATGTGAAAGTGCTACTCCCTGATGAAAAGGTCGGGTGGGTTCGT
>JAABTA010000155.1 GCA_011390075.1 Helicobacteraceae bacterium
AGGGTTTTCTCTTTTAGAAACTTCTTTTTTAAATTACTATACATTAGGTTCCATATTGATTAATTTTATTAATTCTAGCTAATTAAAGTTAACAATATCCAAATAGACTTTTTTGTAAGGAAAAAAAGACTAAAATTCTTCCTCAATATAAGGAGTTTTTGTGTGAAAAAACTACTCGTTTTTGCTTTTTTCTTTGGCACTCTTTTGGCAAACTGGGAGGAGAAGATAGATATTAATGGCTATTTTAATTTTGAGTTTGAACAGCAAATTGGTGGAGATGAAGGCACTTTAGCGGACGAGCATGGATCTTTTGATGCGGATATGTTTAATATTGTTTTTAATATTCGTCCAACAGATAGAGTGAGAGTTGCCGCAGATCTCACATGGGAACATGGCCCGCAAACGGAGATAGAAAAAGGCAATGTAGGCTCAGAGTACGCTTTTGCCGAGTACACTGTGAATAACTCTTTGAGAGTCCGTGGTGGAAAGATGTTTACAGCTTTTGGGATCTACAATGAACTCCACACAGCAAAACCTACCACTATTGTTGTTAAAGAACCTAACCCAACGAATAAGATCTACTTTTTAGCAAAAAATGGGACTGTAGAGCAGACAATGCTCTATCCTAGATGGGCCAGTGGGGTAGCTCTTTTGGGAGACTCTTATGTTGGAAATATGCCATTTGACTATATTATACAAATGACCAACGGAGATCTTGACTATGCCAATCAAGATGAGAATCAATACGATAAAGATGATAATGATGGAAAAGCATTAGGTGGAAGAATTCGAGCTGATGTAACAAGTGATCTGCAAGTTGGCTTCTCATTTTATAGAGATAGGCTCAATCACTACAAAAAGATCTCAGGAGATTGGGAGAAGGTTGCCAATAAGGATGTACTCACCTTTGGGACGCAGATGATCTGGCATGTGACAGACAGATTTAGGTTTGAAGCTGAATATGTCAATGGAAGTGTTGATATTGATGCTAGTAGTGATAAACAGAAATTTAATAGATGGGGTTTACAAGTACTGCCTAGTTTCTTAATTACTGATAAATTAAATCTTTTCTTACAATTAACAGCTGGGGATCCAAATAGTAATATTGATAAAGACAGAGTCTATAGCTACGCCCCTGGGATTAACTACGAACTTGACAACAATGTCTATATAAAAAGTGATATCTACACAGTGCTCTCTAAAGAGAATAACTCCCTTTTAAAAGGAAAAGACTCCAGTGAGTTTCGAGCTGTTTTAGCGGTGGGATTTTAGATGAGAATATGTATAAGACTTATTGTAGCACTTACTCTTGTGTTCACAATCTCGTATGCCAATGAGCAAGGCTTTTTAGTTGTAAGCGAAGATGTAGAACAAAACTCTTTTTCCAAAAAAGAGCTTACAGAGATCTTTTTAGGAAAAAAACTCAACTGGAAAGATGGCAGAAGAGTGCACATTGGCTATAGCATCGAAAAAGAGCCTTTTTTGCAAGAGTTTATTAGTGAAAACTTGGGCATTAACTACAGAAGATTTAAAAAGTACTGGATTAAAAAAGTGTTTGCGGGCTATGGTGTGGCTCCTAAGATCTTTCGATCAAATAAAGAGGTTTTAGAGTTTATCTCTTCTACAGAAGGAGCCGTTGTATTTACACCAGAAATACTCTTAAAAGAGGGTATTAAAATAGCAGAGATTAGTGAAAAATAAAGAGTCCATTTTTCACAGAGACATCAAAGCCACTCTCTCTTTGAAAAACCTCTAGATATTTATCTACGCTCGGCTCTTCTTTTGCAAGCTTTACATACTCCCCTATTGGCACTTGAAAATGGTTTTCAAAAGGAAACGCCTCTTTTCCCCCTCCATAGATTGTAAGGACAAGCCACAGCTCTAAAACAATGCTCTTCTCCTCATCTGTTTTAGCTATTGGTTTGAGCTCTTCGTAGTAGTTGTTTATCTCCAAGATCTCTTTCATCAGCTCTAGCTTTGGCAAATATTTTACCATCATCTTCCAGCACCACGCCACACGCAGTGGATTGGTGTGCACATAGAAAGATTGCACAATAGTAGGGTTAGCAGTTGGCTCAAAGTGCAAGGTTGAGAGCAGTTTGTCATACTCTAAGCCTAGTTTCAAAAGAGACACAATGACAGAGTCCTCGACTACAGAGTTCTCATCATAGTTAATGGTGGCACCATTGTCTGATACAATCACTGACTCTCCACCATCTACTCTGTTAAACTTTATGATTGATGGATCAATTTCGTAGGTTTTTAGATATTTTTCAAATAGTTTTTTCATACAAGTAGTGTACATTAAAACAAGTAAAAAAACTATTTTGTTATAATCTCCGACTTTAAAATAAAATTTATGAGTAGGAGCGTTCATTGTCAGAAGATTTTGATTATTATGAAATATTGGGTGTAGAAAAAAGTGCAACAGCAGAAGAGCTTAAACGGGCGTATAGAAAAAAGGCTATGAAGTATCACCCTGATAAAAATCAAGGTGATGATGAGGCCGAGGTGATGTTTAAACGGGTGAATGAAGCCTATCAAGTCCTAGGAGAAGAGGAAAAAAGAGCCATCTACGACAGATATGGAAAAGCTGGTCTAGAGGGCGGTATGGGCGCTGGAGGCGGTGGTGGTTTTGCCGATTTTGGTGATTTTGCCGATATTTTTGACTCTTTCTTTGGTGGTGGAAGCTCGAGAAGACAGAGAAAGCCAAGAGAGAGACTTGACATTGCTGTGGATATGATGCTTGATTTTTCAGAAGCTGTATTTGGCACAACAAAAGAGCTTGAGTATGCTTACTATAAAAGTTGTTCTAGTTGTGGTGGTAACGGCGGGACGAGGGAGACATGTGGCTACTGCCAAGGTCAAGGTCAGGTTTTCCAAAGACAGGGGTTTATGACCTTTTCCCAAACCTGTCCTAAATGCCACGGCGAGGGAAGTGCTATTAAAGATGCATGCGACTCCTGCGGTGGCGAAGGAAGAGTCAAGGTAGAAGACACTATCACGGTGGATATTCCAGAGGGAATTGATAATGGCCATAGACTAAGAGTCTCAGGAAAAGGCAATATTGGAAAAAGTGGCAGTAGAGGGGATCTCTATGTCAACATCCATGTGCGAGAAGATGACCAATTTGTCCGCCATGACGATATCATCTATCTAGAAGTGCCCATTTTCTTTACATTAGCCGCCCTAGGTGGAAAGATTAAGGTGCCAACCATTAGAGGGGAGCAAGAGGTCTCTATCCATAAAGGCATCAAAGATAAAGAGCAACTGCTCATCCGCGGCGAAGGTGTGAGAAATGTGCGAACTGGTATGAAAGGGGATATGGTTGTTCAGGTAAAAATTGAGT
>JAABTA010000015.1 GCA_011390075.1 Helicobacteraceae bacterium
TTAATATCTAAAAGCTCATCATTAGAGCGCATAAAAAAGCTATTTTGGATCTCTTCGTCCATGACCCACATATAGCTATCTTCTCTCTTTTTTGCTAGCTTAAATCTATCGTCTCTTGAGCGACCAATATACCAAAAAATATAGTCATTTTTAAAGGAGATATCGAGCATATCAGTAAGGAGTTCAAAATCCTCTGTGGTTTTTAGCCCTTGAATATTGTGCCCTAACGAGTTAAATGAAACAATGGGAAGGTAGGGTCTGTTTTTGATTTTTTTATTAAGGGTCTGGCAGAGATAGTGGTTAAACCAGCTCCTTTCTGAGTCAGTCATAATGATAACAGTAGTTCCATTGACAATTTTGTCTAAAAAGTCACTAATCAAAGGAACCCACTCAAATCTTCGCTCCTCCATCCAGCTCATCATTGGATCTTCGGAGCGGATGGTGTTGAGTGTCCAGTCGATGAGATTATTCAAGGCCTAAGCGTCCAGTTCGTATGCGCTGTGGAGACTTCTTACGGCTAGTTCTGTGTATTTCTCTTCGATAATCACAGAAACTTTAATCTCTGATGTGGCAATCATGAGGATATTAATATTACTTTGAGCAAGGGTATTAAACATCTTCGAGGCAACGCCACTATGTGACTTCATGCCAACACCAACAATAGAGATCTTAACGATTGTATCATCATAATCGATATTCTCAACATCCCCATGAAACTCTGTAAGAGCTCTTTTGGCCTGTTCTACTTCTGTTCGTGGGACTGTAAATCCTAAGTTTGCTCTGCCATCTTTTCCCATATTTTGCACAATCATGTCCACATTTATATGCGCTTTTGCTAAAGCATTAAAGATCTCAGCTGCAATTCCTGGCTTGTCAGCAACGCCACGCAGAGTTACTCTTGCTTGATTTTTATCAGCAGCAATGCCACTCACAATAGGTTTTTCCATAATGTCCTCTTCGTCTGTGATAAGTGTACCTTCGTTATCATTGAAGCTACTTCTTGTTACTAATTTTACCTTCATTTTTTTAGCCATCTCAACAGAACGGCTCTGGAGCACTTTGGCTCCCATGCTAGCAAGTTCTAGCATTTCGTCATAACTGATTTTTTCTAGCTTTTTTGCCTTGTCTGTAATTCTTGGATCGGTTGTGTAGACACCATCAACATCGGTATAGATCTCACATAGATCTGCACTAATGGCTCCAGCGACTGCTACAGCGCTTAAATCGCTACCACCTCTACCTAATGTTGTAATATCTCCAGAGCCATTAATGCCTTGAAAACCAGCAACCACCACCACTTTTCCTTCATGAAGGGCCCTAAGCATAGGTTGGTTATTGATTGATTCAATGCGAGCTTTTGTGTGAGAATTGTCGGTAAGAATACCTGCCTCTCGTCCTGTCATGGCAGTTGCTTGAACTCCTAGAGCGTTAAGAGCTATTGAGAGTAATGAACTAGTGACTTGTTCTCCTGAAGAGAGAAGCATATCCATCTCTTTTGGGCTCGGCAGTTTAGAGAAGTGTTCTGCGTAGCCAATGAGCCTATTGGTCTCTCCACTCATGGCAGAGACAACCACCACCACTTTCTCTCCACCTTGCACATCTTTTTGAATTCTTTTGGCAACGGCTTCTATCCGTTCTAGACTGCCAACACTTGTACCGCCAAACTTCTTAACGACTAACAATAGGTTTTCTCCTTAACTATTTGAGGAACCTCTAAAGGTATCCGTTTCTTTTAAAATATTTTAACACTTTTGTATAGATAGGTTTTTTAAAAAAAGAGACCTTTTGCAATACTTCGTCCACTTTGACAAAAGTGTGTTTGGTAAATTCTGGTTCATCGGTTTTGATATCAATTGCTTTATTGCTTTTAAGCCTTACTAAAAAGTATTTCTGTTTTTGTCCATCGTAAGGATACATCTTTTTGGCAACGGTTTCAGGAAAGTCATATTGCACCCACTCTGGATGTTCTGCAATAATCTCTACTCTGTCTGTGCCAATCTCCTCTTTAAGCTCTCTAAGGAGTGCCTCTTTGAGATTTTCTCCCTCATCGCCTCCCCCTTGTGGAAACTGCCATGCGTCCTCTATATCACTTCTCTCACCAATAAAGATCTCGCACTTTTCTGGGTAGGCACTGGACACAATAATTGCGGCTACATTAGGTCTATAACTTTTTTCTGGTTTCATAATCTCTTTTAGTATTTAATATTTATTTTTATAAGAAGGGTTATTTTACCTATATTTTGGTAAAAGTGCGTTTATGTTGTATATTCATATTCCATTTTGTGAAAAAAAGTGTGGGTATTGCTCTTTTAACTCCTTTGTAGATAAAAGATTGCAAAAAAACTACTTGAGTGCTTTAAAAACACAACTCAGACAAGAACTAGAACATTGCCCACCTTTGCACACTGTCTATATTGGTGGTGGCACACCTTCTAGTGTGGATGGGTTTGCCTACGAAGATCTCTTTTCTATTATCCACAATCACTCCAAAGAGATTCAAGAGATTACTATAGAGGCAAATCCTACAAGTGCTTCATTACCATGGCTCAAAACCATGAGAGGGTTTGGTGTGAATAGGCTGAGCCTTGGTGTGCAAAGTTTTGATGATAAAAAACTAAAACTCCTCACACGATCGCATACTGCACTAGAGGCTCGCACAAGCTTTCTGCACGCAAGAGAGGTGGGGTTTGAAAATATCTCCATAGATATCATCTACGATACAGCCCTCGATTCACACAAGATCTTAGAAAAAGAGCTACAAGGCATTCAAGATCTTAGCCCCGAACATCTCTCTGCTTACTCCTTAATCATCGAAAAGAGCAGTGGTTTTAAAAATGAGTTCCAGAAAAAACAAGATAATGAATCACTGCAAAAGCGATATGTACAAGCCTTTGATACACTTTTAGCCCAATATGAGATTGCCAATTTTGGAAAAAAAAGCTTGCACAACTCTGGATATTGGGCGTATAAAGAGTATGTCGGAGTGGGTGCAGGAGCAGTTGGCAGAGTAGGGCAAGAACGCATCTATCCTCCCAAAGATCTTACAAGCTATATAAAAAACCCTCTTCAAAAATGTAAAGAGAAACTGACACAAGAGGATATAAAATTTGAAAAAATCTTTTTGGGACTCCGGTGTGATGAGGGTGTCTCTTTGGAAATCTTGAGCCAATATGAGCTCCAAAGAGTGGCTATGCTAGAAAAAGAGGGCACAATCAAGATACAAGAGCAAAAAGTATATAATAGGGATTATTTTTTAGCAGATGAAATTGCACTATTTATAATGGAATAATAATGATAGAAGAATTAGAAGAACTGACCTTTAACGAAATAGCAGAGCTACTAGAACAAAGATGTGAAAAGGATAGTGTAAAGACTTTAAAAGATCTTCCTAAACCGCTTCTTTTAAAAGATATTGAAAATGCGGTGGCTATTATTACAGACTCTATTCAAAACAATGAAAAAATAGTCCTTGTCGGAGATTATGATGTTGATGGTGTTGTGGCTTCGACAATTGTTAAAGAGTTTTTTGACTCTATCAACACAGATATTAAGGTGATACTCCCAAATAGATTCTCAGATGGCTATGGACTGAGCCCAGATATTGTAGCAGCGATTGAAGCGGATCTAATTATCACTGTTGATAATGGAATATCCTCTATAGAAGCCGCGCAAATTGCAAAAACAAAAGGCATAAAATTAGTCATTACAGACCATCACATCTGTCCAGAAAACTTGCCAGAAGCCGATGCGATTGTCAATCCAAAAAGAGAGGATTGTAACTATCCAGAGGAGAATATAGCAGGGGCAACAGTTGCGTGGTATCTTGTGGCAGCACTTAAAGATAAGCTAGATCTCAAACTCTCTATGGCCCATTTTCTTGATATTATGTCTTTTGCTATTTTAGCCGATGCTATGCCTCTTCGTTCGGTAAATAGGACTCTAGTAAAAGCTGGAATAGATAGGGTCAATAAAAGCACGCGTCCTGCAATAGCTGCTTTAAAATCCAAGCTCAATATTCAAACATTTGGTACAGGGGATATTATGTTTGCCGTAAATCCTAGGCTCAACTCAGCTGGAAGAATGGCAGATGCGACAACTGCATTTAATTTTTTAAGTGCCAAAACTTTAGAGGAGGCCCACGGCTATTTAGAGGAGCTTGACGCCCTTAATAGTGCTAGAAAAGAGGCAGAAAAATCAATCTTAGAAAAAGCTAAGAAGATGATGCATCAAGAGGATGCTGTTTTAGTTGTGTGGGGCGAGAATTGGCATGAAGGGGTTATCGGCATTGTAGCAGCTAGGTTGACAGAACAGTTTTCCAAACCATCTATCGTTTTTAGTATTAAAAATGGTGCAGCTAAAGGGAGCGGTAGAAGTAAAGAGAATGTCAATCTTTTAGAGCTTATCAAATCGGCAAAAGAGTGTCTTGATGGCTTTGGTGGACACAGAAACGCCGCTGGCATGCAGACAACTGTCCAAAAATTACAAGAGTTTAAAGAGAAACTCAATACAAATATCTCCTATGAAGAGAGCAAAGAGTATGACGCTTTTGGCAATGTTTTAGGGAAACTCTCTTTAGAACAGGTCAATTTAAAGCTTTTAAGTCTTCTTAGTAGCTTTGAGCCCTTTGGCCAGGCTTTTCCTTTTCCCTATTTTGTTATCTCCAATGTGGTGCCAAAACGGATTTTAAAGATGGGCATTGATAAATCCCACCTTCTTTTGGTATTTGAGGTAGCACCCTATGTGAATGTGAGTGCTGTGTGGTTTAACTATACCCAAGAGGTCTCAGAGAGTGAGCCTATCTCTTTTATCTATACAGTGGGCAAAAATAGTTTCCGTGGCAATGATGAAGCACAGGTGCAAATTAAGCATTTAGTTAGATAGGCTCCTTTTTTCCAACAAAAGCAAGGTTGTGTCGTCTTCCATGCTATTTTTAGAGATCCTATCGGTAACTTTTTCATAAAACTCTTGCTGGAACATTTTTGTCACGCTGTTTTTATCGATGCCGTGATTTTCATCCTCTACTAAGCCATCGGAGTAGATAAAAAGTGACTGGAAATCTTCTAGGTCTAAAGAGGAGATCTTTATTTTTGGTGTAAAGTTCATAAAGGGAAAATTGTTTGATTTAATGGAAAAAATCTCTTTAGCTGTTTTAATAAAGGGTGGATACATCCCTGCGCCAAAGTAACTCACCTTTGAAAACTCTTTGTTAAACCAAAAGAAGAAACAAGAGACCTGCTCCTCTTCTATGAGAATATTTTTAAAACCCTCGTTTAAGATCTGTGCTAACTCCTCTAGTGAGTTGGTTTTGCTAATATACTGTCTTACTCTAGAAGCTATAGAATAAGATGTAAGCGCTGGCATAATGCCATGGCCCATGGCATCTACCACAAAGGCAAGAACATCACCATTCTCTTTTTTATACAAAGAGTAGATATCCCCTGTGAGAACATCTGCTGGTTTGTATAAAATTTTTATATTAAAATCAAGGTCATCTTCAAGCTGGTTTCTTACAGCAGTTTTTTGTTTGCCAAAGGCTAGTTCTTGTGCCTCTTTGTTGTATTGGTTTTCTTCTTGAAAATTCTCTCCTAGTAAGATCTTTCCCCCTAAAGAGGCTGCAATTTGTAAGAGATCAAGATCACTTTGGTTAAATTTTTGACTCATGCTTCTTTCGTGTTTATTGATCACTTGAAAAACAGCGATTAAGTTATTCTCTCCATTAAACACAGGGCAGGTAATAATACACTTTGTTTTGTAACCTGTTCGGTTGTCTATTTCTGGGTTGAAGTTTGCAAAAGAGTAGGGATCGTTCACGATAATAGGTTTTCTTTGCCGTACAGCCTCGCCAACGGTTCCATTTTTTGCTTGTATTCTTGCTTTTTCAATACCGTCTGAAAGCCGTGTCCAGAACTCATCTTTATAGCTATCATAGAGCCAAATGGTTGAGCGGTCTCCATCGACTAACTCTTTGGCCATCATTGCCATAAGTTCAACAATAACGGAGAAGCTATTTTGCTTATTAATGTAGGTCGAAAATCTTGAGATAATTTGCAAGGCTCTATTGGCCTGGTCTGTTGGTAGGTTTTCCATCATTTATCCTAGTATTTGTAATGCTTTTTCAAGATCGCGTTTGGAGTCTATTCCGAAACTTTTGCTTGCAACTTCTACCATGGAGATCTTTTTTCCATTGTAGATAGCTCGCAGTTGCTCTAGCTTTTCTATATCCTCTAGTGGTGCTAAGGAGAGTGCGCAGAATGTGTTGAGTGAGCGTTTGTTAAATCCGTAAATTCCCAAATGCCCAAAGTAGTCGTGGTGTTCTTCTCTGTCGTATGGGATTTTTGAACGAGAGAAGTAGATAGCGTCGGAGCTACTATCTACAATAACTTTTACATGATTTGGATCCGTTGCAAACGCTTTGTCTATTCTTTTGTAGCAGCTCACCATCTTAAACTCTCTTTGGAGACTTTGGAGCCTTGCTATCACTTGTTGCACTACCTCTGGCTCTATAAAAGGTTCATCCGCTTGAACATTGACAATAATCTCCTCATCACGCAAACCAAGTGTATTGGCTGCTTCATTGATTCTGTCTGTGCCACTTTTATGAGCTTCGTCGGTTAAAACCGACTCAAAACCATACGCACTTGCCACATCCATAACCTCTTGTGAGTCGGTGGCTATAACAACTCTGTCTAGTTTCTGAACTCTTTGTGCTGTTGCCACAACCATCGGCACAGAGCCAATATTGGCCAGTACCTTTTTAGGGAACCTACTGCTTGCAAGTCTTGCTGGAATGATTATCATTGTCTGTCTCTTCTGTTTTATGTCTATAATCAATATTTTAATATAATGCAGCTAAATTAGTAAGGGATAAAGATGATAAGTGCCATAACAAAAACAGGAATATTTATACTCATTCTACTAGGAATATTTCTATTAGCTCGCATTGGGCTCTATATTGCACACTATGACTTTTTTGCAGAGCTCACCCTCTTTGAGACTCTTTTTGCTTTTATACATGGAGTACGGTTTGACCTCTCCATCGGTTTAACTTTTCTGTTTCTATTTTTGCTTTTGCTTAATTTGCCATTTAAGATCTTTGTCTCAAAAATATACAATCAAATAACAAGCTGGGTGTTTCTTTTGGCAATGATTGTCTATATCTTTATCTTAGTTGGCGATATCTTATATTTTGGCTATGTAAAAAGGCATTTGGCTGATGAGTTACTTCTGTTGCAAGGGGATAAAACTTTTCTTTTAGATATGGTTCCTGTCTACTGGATTGAGACTCTTTTAGGATTTATATTTATAGCTATGTTAGCCTACTTTTGGAAAAAACTTGCAGCTATAGAGGTAAAAAAAAATCCCTATCCCTGGATAACTTTTGTAGCTCTTTTTCTTCTTTTTTTCGTAGCTATTAGAGGCAGTGTAGGCACAAAGCCAATTAGTGTAGTCAATGCTTACACTAGTGGCAATTCAAAAGAGGCAAGCCTGACGCTTAATGGAGTATTTACAGCCTATCACTACGGTAGAAGATCGCAAAATGAGGACTTCTCTTTCTATCCACAGCAAGAAGCGTTAGAGATCTTGGGACTCCAAGAGCGTGAGTTTCCTCTTAAAAAGTCCTATGCTCAAAAAAGAAGTAACCTGAATGTGGTAGTGGTTATGATGGAGAGCTGGAGCCCTAGATATATAGATAGCTATGGGGCAGACCTTGGAATAACACCAAACTTTGATGCTTTTGCTAAAAAAGGGGTAAAATTTACCAACTTCTATGCCTCTGGACAACGAAGCATTGAGGGGATACAAGCTGCACTTACTGGAGTGCCACCAATTAAAGGGGTTCCCTCTTTGGGGTTTGGTTTGGAGATCGCTAATATCACAAGACTTGGGGAGATCTTGGAGAGGAATAACTATGAGAAGGTGTTTCTACAAACAAGCAAAAGAGGTAGCTTTTATATGGACGCTATAGCTACAGCTTTAGGCTTTGATAGATATTTTGGCATGGAGGATATGCCACCTCTTCTTGAGTATCCCGACCCTGAGGGGGCTAAGTTTGGCTGGGATTATGAGGGGTATATGAAACTTTTTGACGCATTAGAAAGCCCAGACGAGCAAAACTTTTTTGCCTTTTTGTTCACAGGTTCTACCCATACCCCCTATCCAAGGCTTCCTGCATTTTTAGAAAAATACCCTTACGATGGTGAGGAGCAATCTTTTTATAATCTTGTTTACTACTCTGATTACGCTTTAGGGGAGTTTATGAAAAAGGCAAAAACAAAAGAGTGGTTTGAAGATACGGTTTTTATTTTTACAGCAGACCACGCTATGGCGCACTATCAAAGTGGAGAGTTTTTAGAAGGGTTTCATGTTCCGTTTGTGATCTACTCTCCTAAACACTTTGCTCCTGCTGTAGAGACGAAAATAGCGTCACAGATTCAGATTATGCCAACAATTATCGATATTTTAGGATTTGATGATAGCTTTTATGCCTTTGATGACTCTCTTTTTAAAACTGACGCTCAAGCCGCTTTCATCTACTCTGGAGGGATTGTTGGGGCTATTACCAAGAAGGGCTATCTCAAGCACTCCTATAGCAATAGGCTAGAGACCACACTAGATAAACAGCTTGCCCTTGAAGTTGAGAGAAGAATCCTAGCAAAAGCGCAAATTACAAGTAGGCTCATTAAAGAGAACAGATTTGCACAATAGAAGATAGGCTATAATGGTTCTAATATGAATACACACGATATGAATTGGTCTGACCAACGGCTTTTAGAGTCCTATAAAAGGGCTGTGGATGATAGTAGTATTTTCTCGGTTACTGATAAACGAGGAGTGATAGAGTATGTCAACGACGAGTTTTGTAAGATTAGTGGCTACACAAAAGAGGAACTTATTGGCAAGCCACAAAATATAGTACGGCACCCTGATATGGATTCAGATATTTTTAGAGAGCTCTGGAGGACTATTTTAGATAAAAAAACATGGAAGGGCATTGTCAAAAACAGAAAAAAAGATGGCAGTAGCTACTATGTTTCCACAACTATAGTGCCAATTTTAGAAGATAAACAGATTGCAGGTTTTGTCTCTATTAGACACGATGTCACAGAGGTGGTGGAGTCTCGTGCAAAGATAGATTTTCACACAAAAGACACCCTTACTCAGTTGCCAAATAGACAAAAACTCCTTGAAGATCTTGCAGACAACTCCAATGAGTCTATGCTTATTTTGATTAAAATCAACCACTTTGATGATATTAGCAGTATCTATGGAGGGCAGGTAGTGGATACCCTAGCTCTAGAGTGTGCCAATAGTCTTAAAAATTTTGTAACTGATGAGGGAGCCAATCTCTACAGGGTTAATTTTGAGATCTTTGGCATACTAGTGAAACAAGAGCTTTTTTGGGACAAGTATCTTTTTATGGCAAAAAATTCTGTGCTAGTG
>JAABTA010000156.1 GCA_011390075.1 Helicobacteraceae bacterium
TACAAACAGCAATCAGAAGAAAATATTTTTTTCTTTGAAGACTCCTTGGCCATAATGAATACTCAAGCATTACTGAATGAGAATTTTTTAAATACTCACTCCTTAGAGCGAAAGTTTCAATCAAGCAGTACAAAAAAAAAGAATGTTATTTTAGTTATTCTTGAAAGTTTTGGAAGTAGATATGTTGGTTATCTAGGAGGTGCTAACGCAACTCCAAATTTTGACAACTACTCTAATAGCGCTTATGTTTTCATGAATATGTATGGGAGTGGCTCTAGAACCCATTGGGGAGTATCTACACTCCTAACTGCTACATACCCCTCTTATACAAATTCCTATATGAATCTTCCACGATCACAAAAGAGTTTTTATACATTAGCTCAGTCATTCAAAAAAAATGGTTATAAAAATATTTTTATTTACGGTGGTGACAGTAGCTTCGATAATATGGGGACATTTTTTCTGTCTAATGGTTTTGATAAAGTTATTGACCAAGATAGTTTTACAGATACAAGACACTCTAAAAATATATGGGGTTATCATGATGAAGCTTTATATGAAAAAATAGTAGAAACAATTAAAAATCAAGAAAAACCTTTCTTTATAACCGCACTAACACTCTCTTCCCACGAACCATTTGATATTCCCTCTAATAAGATAAAAAGCTACACACATGATTTTCAAAAAAACTTTTATAACTCTATATTGTATGCAGATGTTGTTTTTTCAGAATTTTATTCAAAACTAGAAGCGGAGGGTATTCTTGATAACACAATAGTTGCTGTTATTGGAGATCATGGCGCTCAAATAAATGGAGAGTTTGTGGATATTATAGATAAAAATAGACTGCTTGCAATGATATTCGACAAAGACTTACAGCCAGTAAAAAACTACAACACAGCTTCACAAGCTGATTTTTCAGTAACACTATTAGATGTAGCTGGAATTCAAGATGTCTTAAATACTTCTGGAGTAAGTTTACTCAATAAGAAAAAAGATAATGCAATTATGATCTTTGGAAGCAGTATAATCTGTATCTTTGATGAAAATTTTATTGTGTATGACACAAATTCAAAGAGTGCCTTTTTTAAAGATTTTAATAATACTCTGCTCGAACCTATTGATAACAAAAAGCTTACTAATTGTCTCTCTCAAATACAGTCTGCAAATATAATATATAGAAAGGATTAAGGCTATTTCGATGCTTAAGTCTTAATCCCTAAAAGTGTATCAAGCATTGTCTGGATGGTGGAGATGACTTTAGCGTTGGCTCCATAGCCTGTTTGGTATTTTATTAGGTTGGTGAGCTCTTCGTCAATATTGACACCGCTGATAGATTGTTGCTGATTTTTAACAGATTCATAGACAGCTTGGCTGTTTTCAACTTGGAGTTGCACAACTTTTGTGTCACTAGCAATGATTCCTGTTGTGTAGCGGTATTGTCCCATGATTGTCTCAGTTGTGCTTTGCCCCTTTCTTTGATAAAAAATAATATCATCATATTGAAGTTGCTGCATTTTATTGGCGGTTTCATTATCCCCCTCGACAGCTTTCCCATAAGCGTTAATCTCAGCAGGACGATTTTTTAAATTCTCTTCAAGTTGCATATCTTTTGCGCTACTTCCATTAAAGAACTTGTGCAGACCTGTGGCTCCTGAAAATCCTGTGTTGTCATCTGTGATGTTAAACTGGATTCCAGAGTTTTGATCTTGTGTGATGATTTTGAGCTGGTTATCAGAAAAAGTAGCACGGATAAGATCATCTGTATCATTTTGATAGTTATTGTCTTTATTGTCATCAATATGTACAAGATTTATCTGTTCTACAATCCCTGCTAAGGTAGAGTGCAAAGGGTTATCGCTAGATTTATCAATCTTGATCTCTCTTGAAGCTAGCTCTACCCCATTTTCATTATAGACATTGACTTTAAAAGAGCCATCTTCAATGTTAAATGGAATATCTAAAGAGTCCACTTTCTCAAGATCTCTATAGGCTGTAATATCAAGGGCTTCTGTAATTAAAGTGTTGTCTTGTTTAATAAGAATTGTGCCAACATCATTAGGGTTATCAGTACCACCATTTTGAATTTTGATAGTACCAAGCTCTAAAACTGCTTTTGCGTTAATGCCCTCTGTGGTAAGTTTTGTGTTAATATCATTAATAATTTCATTAAGATTTTTTTTAGTTGGATCAAGAGAGACTCTCAGGTCTTTTTCAAATTTTCCAGAGATATCATACAGTGAAAAAACCATATCTCCTTGTTGCACTTTATTGTTCATTTTTTCAGGATAAAGCGAGGCTAGAGGCTGTTTCCTCTCATCTACATTAAGCGTGATTGTATTGCCTATGGTATTTGTGTTCATATACGAATCTGAACTGCCAGCGTAGATGGTATTGGTTGATTGCATAATTCCTCTAGAGAGGGTATCAAGCATATCTTTATATTTTTGTAAGCTTCCATCATCAAACTCACCTGTTAGTGGATCAAAAGTTTTGCCCCTAAGTTCTAGCATGGCACCAATCTTACCGCCATTGATATGAGAGGTAACATTTTGTAAGTTGAGATCTGACTGTTCAAAATAGATATTTTTAAAACCATTATTAGAGTTTCTATCAGCACTGGCTTTTAATGGATGGAAGGAGTTGCCATCTACAATTTGGTAGCCTCCAACAAGGACGGCGTAGTTCTCGCCATAATCTGCCATATTTGGATCAATATCTGTAAGGGTTTGCAAACCACTTTTTGTAATTGTTGGATCAATAAGTTTACTGAGTGCTACCTCTAATTTATCTCGCTCATCGCGCAATGAGTTGGCTCTATCGTAATCTCTTAGCTCTGAAATAGCTATCTCTTTATTGAGACCTGCTATCTTTTCGGCAAGTCTATTAACCTCATCAATGGCACTATCTAGTTGTGTGTCTAGGAGCTCTTGAGTATCTTCTAGTTTTGTATAGACTTGATTAAATGATCGACTAAGTTGATCTGCATTCGATGCAAGGACAATTTTTTGTGCATCATCCGCAGGGTTAGAGGCAAGTTTTTGCCATGCATCAAAGAGGTTATTGAGATCTCTTTCTATCCCAGCCTCATCAATATCAGGAAAAAATTCTGAAACTTCTATAAGAACTTTTTCCAAAAATTGATTATTCTCTAGCTTCGTTCCAGCCCCTCTAAATCTAGAGAAGGTAAACTCATCATGAATACGGATAACCTGTTCAATCTCTGCCCCTGTCCCAATGAGGCCATTTTTAAGATGAATAGAGTCTTTTGCTGCAACATTGACTCTTTGTCTTGTGTAATTTTCATTTTCGGCATTGGCAATATTATTACTAATTACATCAGTGGCC
>JAABTA010000157.1 GCA_011390075.1 Helicobacteraceae bacterium
TCTCTTTTAAAGCTGCTATGAGTATCGCTGCACTTCCATAGTTTTCGTTCCAGTTCACAACAGGAAACTGCGCGCTTAAGATCTTCTCATCGCTTTTTTGTCCTCGTGTCACACGAGCAATACCAAATCCTATCGGCTGTTTGTAGCCAGAGATCTTTTCTATCTCTGCAACTTTTGCCTTAAACTCCTCTTTTGTATCAATATCTGTAAGCATAGTACTATCCTATTTAAAATTTTTATAATTGTAAGGAAAAGAGGCTTAGGCGCTTACAAGAAAAGGTGGAAGACTATTGCTTATCTGTTGTTGGTTTTGTTTCTTTCTCTTGTTTGTCGCTATTTTCCTGCTTTGTATTCTGTGGTGCTTCCTCTTTGTCTTTAGAAGATCCTTTCTGTTCTTCTTGCTCTTCTTGCTCTTCTTTTTTTTGATGAGAGGCTTGCTGTTTTGCTTGTTCTTCCCTCTCTTCTGTTTTCATTTTCTCTTTTTGCGCATCCTCCCATGGAAGCTCCAAGGGTTCGCATCCAAAGGTAAAATGAGGCTCTGTCTCAATATCTACATTGGGAAAGTCATCAATCATACCAATAGCAACAACGAGACCCTCCTCTCTTTTCTCTTTAACAGCCACAATCTCAACAGCTGGAAGAGAGTCTATTGACCTCTCTGCTGTATAGACTTTGCCATGGTAAATAAATTTTACCTCATTGTGTCCAAGCCACTTGAGGCCTTCGTTATGGATGTAGGTTCTAGTCATTAAGTCATCAAAGTTTTTTAAGATCTTTTGAGAAGTTTCAATATCGACTTCACTCTGTTCGAGCTTTTGGTTGATCTCATCAAGTCGTTTCATTTTTGCCAAATACTCTTTAAACATCTTGACAAAGGCAGGCTTTGGCGTCTCTTTTTTTGCTTTTGCTTGCCTAATAGAGGATTTTAGTTGTTGGAAACTATTTTGATTATCTTTTATGTATTTAGAGACTTTAATCAACTCCTGAGTGCCCTCAGAGAGATATTTATTTCCATCTTTAATCTTTTGTTTGCAATCTTCAATCTCTTTTTTGGCACTCAAGACTGCTGCTTGATCAATATAGAACCTACTATCGCCACTGGTGATTTTTTCTAATTTTATAGAAGTGGCAGCTCGTACCTCGCTAGGGGCTCTTACTTCGGCAATCTCAACTCTTTTTCCAAAAGCGTGGCCTCCAAAGAGTTTCTCTATTTTTAAAAGGCAACCATAGGCTTTTGCATTTTCAAAGCTTTTTATAGTGCCTTCATTGACATACGCGGTGCCTTTGAGCACATTGATATGGAGTTCATTGGCATAGAGTTTTGTGGTGCTATGAGTTTGTCCTTTGATGCTTATCTTTTTACTCCGCAAAATGGCACCAGCACCAACACTTCCTTGGATCTCTATTTCGGTTGCTTCAATAATCATATCAGGGCCCACCGCATCTTCCGCGGCATTTCCTGTCTCTACAATAATTTTAACTTGGCTCTCAATGCCAGGCTTGACATGCCCCGTGTCTTTAAGATTGATATTTTTAAGTTTCATCTCTTTATCAACCCGCAAAACCCCTCTATCCATATTGACAAAGCCTTTATTTTTGGCAATATAGATCTTTTTATCATCATCCTCTTTGACCTCGACAGAAGCGCTATCGGCTGTAAAGGAGGGAATATGATCAATCTTTGGCTCATCTACAGGAATAAATTTGCCATTAAATCCACGACCAACCTTGCCCTTTTTAGCTTTATAATACTCAATTAAGACCTCTCCTGTGTTTGCGCCAATCATAAAATCTCTCTCGGCGTAGTCAACCTTGTCTGTCTCTTTGATCTCTTTTTTATTTTTCTCTTTGTATCGCATTATGAGCTTATCATCTACTGGCATAACAGGCTTTTTCCACCTAGCAAGCCATAATGGAAAGTCCTCTTCAAGTTTGCCATCGCCATTAATCTTGTTGGCGAGTTTATTAATGCCATCCATCATATCTTTATCAATAATCCCGACTAATATGTTGTTTCTAGCTTTGACTTTGTTAAAAAACTCCTCTAATCTCTTTTTTAAATTCTCAGATCGAGTAAAAACGGACTCTTTCTTAATTGTGGCTTTAGCAATAGTTTTAAAAGTATCTGTTGCAATAGAGACAATAGGGGCAAAGTCTGGATCTTTTTTGATAGGCTTAAACTTGACAACATACTCTTGAGTGATTTGCAGATTTTCTGCTAGGAGGTAGTCTTCGTTGTAGAGGTGCTTGAGGTGGTACTCATTGAGGGCATCAAACTCTTTACTTCCTGGTTCTTTAATATAGGTATTAACTTTTCGAATATCAAAATCGATACTCGCAGGGAGAACTTTCTCTCTTTTAATAATTTCAGCAATCGATCGGCCTACATGGTATGTTTTAACATTTTCTGTTTTATCATACTTTTTTAAAGGACTTCGCTTCTCCTCTGCCACTCAAAACTCCATACTTATCTGATTAATTATAATACCATAACTATCGACAAATTAGCCTTTTTTTTGATGCGCTATGCCCATTTAGATGATCAAATCCTAAAAAAGTGCTCTCTTTATCGTCGATTAAGACACAATTTTCTCCCCCAACTACCGTACCTATTTCAAAAAATCCCTGTTTCAAGGCTTTGTGTTTGTGCTGTTTGTCTATAGTGAAAGCTATCTGATAATCCTCTCCACCACTGAGTGCAAAAAAAAGTGCTTGGTGTTTGTTGCCTAAAAAATTGACCATTTTTTTATCAAGAGGAACCTTTTTGCTCTCAATGGCAATGCCCACTTGACTACTTGTGCAGATGTGTCCGAGATCTTGTGTGAGACCATCGCTAATATCTATAGCACTGTTGGCATATTTTGCCAAAAAATTGCTGGCGTCTGTTCTTGCTTTTGGTTTGAGGTGGGCGTTATAAAAGGGGTTGTGTTTTGCTTTTTCTAAGATAAGCTGTAATCCCAATCTAGAGAGCCCTGTTTTACCTGTGATAAAGACAAGGTCTCCTTTTTTAGCGCCACTTCTGGGAATAAACTTTTTTGTAAAGCCAAAAAGAGTAAGCGCGATGCTTAGCTCCCTTGATGATGAGGTGTTGCCACCTACAACAGAAAATCCATACTCCTTGGCTCCTCTTTTTATACCCTTATAAAAATCTGTAATCCACGCCTTATCTAGATCATTTGGAATATTCAAAGAGATCACTGCAAACTTTGCTTTTCCAGCATTTGAGGCAATATCGCTAGCATTAATAGTTGCTAATTTTCTGCCCACTAATTTTGCAGGGTACTCTCTTAGGA
>JAABTA010000158.1 GCA_011390075.1 Helicobacteraceae bacterium
TTTTATTACTATTAAAAGAAGCGAAAGAGAGGAGAGATATGGCACAAAAAGCAATTAGAGAATTTTGTGGAAAAAGCATTTTTTCCAAAAATTGGGAACACTATTTTAGTGGTTTTCACTACAGTTACAAGTCTGTGCTTGTAACAAGTGCAGAGGAGCTAAAACAAATAGCGCAGCAGCATGGGTTTGAGTGGCTTAAAAATGAGCCATTGGTTGTAAAACCAGATATGCTTTTTGGAAAAAGAGGCGTCAACAATCTTGTCTATTTCAAAGAGCAAACGCTTGGTGATTTAAATTTAGAAAAGATAGCAACATGGATAGATGAAAAATCTTCCCATGAGGTCACTCTGCACTCTGGAGAAAAAGGGAAGCTCTCCCATTTTATAGTAGAGCCTTTTTGCGCCCACAAAAGCGATGAGGAGTACTATGTAAGCGCTACTGTAAAAGAGGAAGATGATGTCATCTATCTCTCAACACAAGGTGGGGTTGATATTGAAGAGGGCTGGCAAGAAAAAGTAACAGAAATTGTTATTCCTATTGGGCTCACAGAGTCAGAAATTGAGCACACTATTCGTTCGAATATTCCAAATAGTGTTACAAAAGAGGACAAAGAGAGACTCACAACCTTCGTAGAGCAGTTTTTTAAATTCTATAAAGAGCTGCATTTTTCATACCTAGAGATTAATCCATTAGTTATCAAAGGTTCAAACATTGAGATCTTAGATCTTGTTGCCAAGCTTGATGATACAGCAGGATTTTTGATGAAAAATAGATGGGGCGATGTTCGTTTCCCTACACCGTTTGGGATGGACGAGCTCTCAGAAGAAGAAAAAAGTATAGAAGAGGTAGATAGCAAATCGGGAGCCTCCTTAAAACTTACCGTTTTAAACCCTCTTGGAAGAGTGTGGACATTAGTAGCAGGGGGAGGTGCTAGCGTTGTCTATGCAGATACCATTGCGGATTACACAAAATCCATTGCAGATCTTGCAAATTATGGAGAGTATTCAGGTGGCCCCACAAAGGGAGAAACAAGATTTTATGCAGAGACAGTTTTTGATCTTATGACTCGCTATAAAGAGCCACACGCAAGAGATAAGATCTTAATAATTGGTGGCGCCATTGCAAACTTTACTGATGTAGCAAAAACCTTTACAGGCATTATAGAAGCGCTTAATATCTATGCAGAAAAGCTCAAAGAACATAACACAAAGATCTATGTTAGAAGAGGTGGACCTAATTATGAAAAAGGACTCAAAGATATTAAAGAAGCTGCAGAAAAACTTGGACTATACATAGAGGTTTATGGACCAAAAACACATATAACAGACATTGTAAGAATGTCTTTAGCTCATTAAGGATCGATTATGACAGCACTATTTACAAAAGAAACACAAGCAATTTTTTGGAACAACAATAAAAGTGCTATCCAAAGAATGCTCGACTATGACTACATTATAGATAGGAAAAAACCATCAGTAGCAGCGATTGTTGCCCCTACTGGCACTCAAAAATTTGAAAAGTTCTTCTTTGGACCTGAAGAGATAATTATCCCTGTGTATAAAACAACAGAGGTTGCTATGAAAGAAAATGAAGAGGTAGAAGTTTTTATCAACTTTGGCTCCTTTAGAACAGCTTTTGATGTAACTATGGAAGCGCTTAGCTATAGCAATATTCAAACAGTAATGGTCACAGCAGAAGGCATACCAGAAAGACACGCAAGAGCAATGAACAAAAAGGCTAGGGAGCAAGGCGTTGTGCTTATTGGTCCAGCCACAGCTGGGGGCATTACGCCAGGATCGTTTAAAATTGCCAATGTTGGTGGCACCATAACAAATATTATAGACTGCAAACTTCATAGAGCTGGAAGTTGTGGCTTAGTGACACGATCTGGAGGGCTCTTTAATGAGATGTCTAATATCTTAGCGCTCAATGCTGATGGAATTGCAGAAGGAGTAGCAATAGGAGGAGATAGGTTTGTTGGCTCTGTTTTTATTGATCACCTTTTAAGAATGGAAAAAAATCCACAGATACAGTATATGGTTTTATTAGGAGAAGTAGGTGGCGCAGAAGAGTACAAAGTGATCCAGGCAGTGCAAGAAGGAAAAATAACAAAACCTATCATAGCTTGGTGCATTGGTACCATAGCCAAACATTTCTCTTCTGGAGTACAATTTGGTCACGCAGGAGCAAGTGCCAACGCAAAAGATGAAACAGCAGAAGCAAAAAATAGAGCAATGAAAGAAGTTGGAATTATTGTTCCTGAAAGCTTTAATGACCTTCCTGTAAAAATTGCAGATCTCTATAATAAACTCAAAGAGAACAATACTATCAAAGAGGTACAAGAGCCAAAAATCAAAAAGATCCCAGAGGATTTTGAAAAAGTGGCTAGCAGAGGAGATATACGAAAAGGGACAAACTTTATTTGCACCATTAGTGACGATAGAGGAGAAGAGGCTCATTATGGCGGGCATCCAATTAGTTCTGTTGCAACCCCTGATACAGGATATTCAATAGGCGATGTGATGAGTATTCTATGGTTTAAAAAGAGATATCCCAAGTGGGCAACGGAGTTTATAGAGACAGTTCTTAAAACAGTGGCTGATCATGGGCCAGCAGTTGCAGGAGCGCACAACGCAAGAGTTACAGCAAGAGCTGGAAAAGATGTGATTAGCTCCCTTATCTCTGGGCTTTTGACAATCGGGCCAAGATTTGGCGGAGCGATAGATGGTTCAGCCAAATATTTTAAATATGGTTTTGATAACAATCTCTCTCCAGAAGAGTTTGTCTCCTATATGAAAAAAGAGGGAATACCCATCCCTGGAATTGGCCATAGAATTAAATCAGTACGCAATCCTGACAAAAGAGTGGAGAGTCTCAAAGAGTATGCTAGCAAAAACTTTCCAAGTAATAGAGTGCTAGATTACGCTTTAGAGATAGAAAAACTCACTACCTCAAAAAAAGATAATCTAATCTTAAATGTCGATGGAACTATAGGGGTGTTAATGGTCGATATGTGGAGAAGACTAGAGTATGATGATACCGATATCGATATTTTTATTGAAGCAGGAGCGTTAAATGCCTTTTTTATTTTAGGAAGATGTATTGGATTTATTGGTCATGTTCTAGATGAAAAGCGCTTAGGAATGTCCATGTATAGACATCCATGGGATGATATTTTATACGATGTGAATTACGCAGAAGAGATCTGATCGTAAAAAAACGAAAAAACTTTCAAAAACCTCTTGACAAGGCAGAGATAAGTGTTTATAATACGCGTCCCAAAA
>JAABTA010000159.1 GCA_011390075.1 Helicobacteraceae bacterium
TTAAAGAGTGCATCTTGTAGGTTCCACACTGAAACCTATTGAGCTCTGGAATATCATCTTGAGAAGGCACACCAAGCACATCCTCCATAGAGGCTTCCCATGCCTTGGATACATCCTCCTCGCTAGGGGTTCCAGCGACACTCATATAAAAACCTGTTTTACAACCCATTGGGCTGACATCAATAATCTCTATATTGTCCCCATTTAAATGCTCTCTCATAAAACCTGCAAAGAGATGTTCTAGTGTGTGTATCCCTTCGTTATTCATGTGTTCTTTGTTTGGTTCATAAAATCTTAAATCATAAACCGTAATCGGATCTCCTGATTTGGTACTCATTTTCTTTGCAATTCTTACTGCTGGTGCTTTCATTTTTGTATGATCAACCATAAAACTATCTAATAGTGGCATAATATTTCCTTTTTTTAAGAGATGAGATCTCTTAGTATTTGTGTTCCAACACCCTCACTAGTAAAGATCTCTAATAGCATTGAGTGCTCCACTCTTCCATCAATGATGTGAGCTTTTTCCACGCCTTGTGTTGTGGCCCTAAGACAAGCATCCACTTTTGGAATCATTCCGCCAATAATAACACTATCTTTTTTAAGTTTTACAATGCTTTGTTCATCGAGAGAATGAAGAAGCTGTTTATCTTTATCTAGCACACCTTGAATATCGGTTAGAAAGATAATTTTTCTTGCTTTGAGCTTTGCAGCAATCTCACTAGCCATTGTATCGGCGTTGATGTTAAATCCCGGCTCTCCTAGCTTCTCTGAAGCAGCAATAGGAGCAATAACAGGAATAAATTTATCCCCTATCAGTCTTTCGATCACTTCTGCATTAATTTTTGTAATCTTACCTGTGTAGCCGAGATCTTCTCTTAAGGGCTCAGCCATAATCGCATTGGCGTCTTTCCCGCTCATCCCTATAGCTTTGGCTCCAAAGTGGTTTAGAAGTGCCACAATCTCGCTGTTGATCTCTCCACTTAAAACCATCTCGGCAATTCGCATCGACTCTTTGCTAGTCACTCTAAGACCATCTTTAAACTCAGTTTCTATATTTAAGTCATTATGGAGTTTGGTGATATTTTTTCCACCACCGTGGACCACCACAGGTTTAATACCCACTAAGTACATCAGCAAAATATCTTGGGCAAACTTCTCTTTGAGCCTCGGATTTTCTTGGGCAGAACCGCCATATTTAATCACAACTGTCTCTCCAAAAAACTCTTTTATAAATGGAAGAGCGTCAAGCAAGGTTTTTACTGTTTGAATCTTTTTTTGCAAAATAGTTCCTTTTAAGATGTAGTATTATAATATTTAGAGTTTAAATAAGGAACTGTTTTGAAAAAAATCTTAGTAGCACTCACAGGTGCAAGTGGTGGGGAGCTTGGTCTCAAACTGCACACACACATTCCAGATGCTTACGAAAAGCACTTAATAGTGAGTGACAACTCGCAAATAGCTCTAGAAAAAGAGTCCAGCGACTTTATCTATAAAAATAAGGAGTTTTGGGAGAAACCAGCGAGTGGTAGCTATAGAATGGATGCAATGATAATTGCGCCTTGTTCTATGAACACTCTAGCAAAGATCGCAGTAGGCATTGCTGATAATTTAGTCACAAGAGCTGCTAGTGTTATGCTCAAAGAGAGAAAAAGACTCATTCTAGCCCCGAGAGAGATGCCTTTTGACACAATTGCCTTAGAGAATATGCACAAATTGTCACAACTTGGTGTTATTATTGCTCCACCTGTCATGGGGTACTATGCCGAGAATGATTCAAAAGAGAAAATAGAAAATTTTATAGTAGGAAAATGGCTTGATTTACTAGAGATTGAGCACAATTTATATAAAAGATGGGAAGGGTAATGGAGAAAACCGTTGTGTATCCAGGAACATTTGATCCCGTAACAAATGGGCATTTAGATGTTATAAAAAGAGCAACTAACATGTTTGAAAAAGTTATTGTAGCTGTCTCAATATCTAAAGATAAAAATCCAATGTATGACTACAAACAGAGAGTGGAGATGATCAAAAAAGCTACAGCTCATATAGCCAATGTAGAGGTCAAATATTTTGATACTCTTTTGGTCGATTTTGTTAAAAATGAGAGCTCTAATATTGTTATCAGAGGGCTTAGAGCTGTGAGCGATTTTGAGTATGAACTGCAGATGGGATACACCAATGCCTCTTTATACAGCGAACTAGACACTGTCTATTTGATGCCAAGTCTTAAATACGCTTTTATCAGCTCCTCGGTTGTTAGAAGCATTATTAAACACAATGGCAATATTGAGCACCTTGTGCCAAAAGGAGTCCTTGATTGTATATAGCTATTGAAGGCATAGACACCGTTGGAAAAACCACACAGATAGATCTGTTAAAAGCCAATTTTAAAGAGGCAGTCATCACCAAAGAGCCAGGAGGGAGCAAGCTTGGCAAAGAGATAAGAGAGATGGTTTTAGGAGAGAATAGTTTTTCTGCTAGAGCCGAATTTCTCCTATTTTTAGCAGACCGAGCCGAGCATATAGACAAAGTGATTACACCTCACCTAGATAAGTTTATTATTAGTGACAGAAGCTTAGTTTCTGGCATTGCCTATGCCAATACAAAAATTGCCTACAGAGATCTCTTATCTCTTAACCACTTTGCAACCGACCACACCCTGCCTGATAAGATCTTTTTAATCACTATAGACAAAGAGACACTTGCTTATAGGCTCTCTCAAAAGAGTCATGACAATATAGAATCTAGAGGCATTGATTTTCTTCTACACATTCAAGAAAGACTCAAACAAGCTACCTTAGACCTTGGGATTGAACTTATTGAGATTGATGGAAGAGGAGAGATTCAAGATATTCATCTTCAAATATTAGGAGAGCTCCATGTATGAAACAATCACAGGGCTAGGACTCTTAGCTGGAATAGTGACCATGCTTTTGGCTCTTTACCACACAAAATCCGATAGAACAAGGGCAAAAAAGTTTCTTTTTGCCTCAATTCTCTTCTATGTGGTGGCAACCATTGCTATTTTTGCAGACACCGAAAGCAGAGATCTTATAGCCCACTTTCAAGATGGAGGCAAGCTTATGTGCCGAGACTACACTGTCTCTTTAGAGGATGGCTGGCGTGTTAAGGGTGATGATTACCTCATAAAAGATGAGCAGATCTTTTATGTAAAAATGTGTAGAGAGCTATAAGTTTGGAAGAGTTTATCAAATCTATCTTACTAGAAGCTATTATCTTCTCTAGCTTAGCCCTTTTGGCT
>JAABTA010000160.1 GCA_011390075.1 Helicobacteraceae bacterium
CTCACTTGCAACACTCCTTTGGCTTCATGTATTAGCAAACAAAGGAGTTAAGATTAGCTGGTGGGAGTATATGAAAGTGGGGCTCGTAATTACTCCACCTGTTCTATTTACGGCACTTTTAGGGTTGCTATAAGTTACAGAGGCGTAAGCCTCTGTAGTTGATTTGTTTAAAAAAAGTTTTTAGATTTTATTATGTGATATAATGGGCCAATGATTATAACGCACTATAGCAACAAAAGGGGAGTGTGATGCATTTCTCTCAATTTTTTCAAAGAAATAGAGTTTCGATTATCTTTTTTATCTTCTCTTTAGGACTGGTTTTTTCCTATATAGTGATAGATGAGTTTGTCTATAAGAATATAGAAACAAGAGCTGTAATAGACACAGCCCCTGGGGTGATGGAGCAAAAAGAGAAGCTTATATCTCGTTTTGTGAGGGATCAAAAAAGTGTGCTCACCTCTTTGGGATCTAGTAGTTACTTTCAGGACTATCTGCACAATAACCAATCACAGCAAAAATTAGAGACGCTTATGCAGACAGTTTTGCGTGCCAATAGAGATCTTTTGAGTGTTGCCTTTTTAGACAAAGAGGCAAAAGAGCGCATGAGTGTCTCTTATGGTGAGAGAAATAAAACTCTTAACGAGGAGTCTCTTAGAGATTTTTTTAAGCAATTCCAGCCCAACAAGCAAGAGCAAATAGAGTTTTTTAAAATAGAAGATAACTCTATAAAGGCTCTTATGCCTGTAGTCGTCGAAAAAGAGCTTCAAGGGGGCTTTGTTCTTGAGGTCTCTTTAAATAATTTTTTGGAGCAACTGTATCATGTTGGTGTGTTTGATATAATCTTAGCTACACAAGAAGGTAGAGTTATAAAAAGCACTCTTAAAGGCGCACAAGATCTAGCAATAATTTTCCCTAAGGAGCATCAAAAAATCTTACAACACAAGCACATTGCCTCCTCCACTTTTGTGGCAAAACATCTCGATTTTGGGCTCTCAGATGATTTTGTGCTTATCCTAAAGATAAAAGAGGAGACGATAGAGAAATATGCAGAGCTAAATAGGGAGAAAGGGATAATTGTCTCCTTAGTGATCCTTGCGCTGTCTGCAATAATGAGCCAGCTTGTCTCCTCTTTTGTGGCAAAACTCACCCAAGAAAATGAGAGAGTCAAACAAGCAGAAGAGAGATTTAAGCTAGCAGCAAGAACATCAAAAGAGCTGATTTATGAACTGGATTTAAAAACCAATAAGCTTACATGGTTTGGGGATGATGAGGTGGTGCTAGGGTATAATAAAAATAGACAGAAACTCACTCCAGAGTTTTTGCTTGCAAGGGTGCATAAGGATGACAGAGCTTTAGTGCAAGCCAATATTGACCCTCAGCTGAGAAAAGATCTGCAAAGCGAGATTACATACAAAATTAGGAACAAAGAGGAGCATTGGGTCTATTTTCATGATTTTAGTGAGATGCTTTTAGATGCACAGGGGAATCCTGAAAAAATCATTGGCACTTGCACAGATATTACAAAAAGACTCCTCAATCAAAAAAAACTCAAACAGTCTGCTAATGTCTTTGAAAACACTAATGAAGGGGTGCTTATAACCGATAAAGAGGGGGTGATTTTAGACACTAATAGAGCTTTTACAGAGATAACAGGCTTTACAAAGAAAGAGGTCTTAGGGAAAAGACCCTCTATCTTAAAGTCTGGAATTTATGAACCAAAATTTTATGCAGCCATGTGGGCAGATCTTTTGAGTAAAAGAAAGTGGATTGGTGAGATTTATAATAGAAGAAAAGATGGCTCCATGTATCCTGAGCTTTTGAATATTAGTGCTGTAGTGGATGAGAATAAAGATATAGAGAACTTTATTGCCGTTTTTTCGGATATATCGGTCCTAAGAGAGTCTGAACAAAAACTCGATTTTCTCTCCCACCACGACTCTTTAACAGGACTCCCCAATAAAACACTGCTTAAAGCGCGGATAGAACAGGCTATTTATGGCAACCACAGACGGTTAAAATCTGTTATTTTTTTAGATATTGATAATTTTAAAAATATTAATGACAGCTTTGGTCACTCCATTGGAGATGAGATGCTAGTAGAGATCTCAAAGCGTTTGGCAAAACATACAAAAAAGAGCGATACTCTAGCAAGAATTGGTGGAGATGATTTTATTGTCTTTTTAGACAATGTGCAAGATCTTGACTATATCTCTTTTTATGCAGACAAGATCTTGAGACTTATTAATGAGCCAATAAAACTAGGGGAACAAAAGTTTAGAATTACAGGGAGTATTGGCATTAGTCTTTTCCCTAATGATGGAGAAGGTAGTGAAGATTTAATCAAAAATGCTGATACCGCTATGTTTCGGAGCAAGGACAATGGAAAAAATACCTTTGTCTTTTATGATAATGATATGTCAAAAACCACCTACGAAAAGGTTACTTTAGAAAATGAGATCCAATCAGCTCTAGATAGTGATGAGATTGAGGTTTTTTACCAGCCACAATTTGACCTTACAAGCGAGAAGGTCATTGGCTTTGAGGCTCTAGCCAGGTGGTTTCATCCGAATCTTGGTTTTGTTCCTCCTGATAAGTTTATTCCTGTAGCGGAAGAGACTAAGATGATTATTCCCATTGGTGCGTATATTTTGCGAAAAGCGTGTGAAGATATGGCAACTTTGGAACAAGAGGGGCTTGCTCCAGGAAGAGTGGCAGTTAATGTCTCGGGAGTTCAGATTGAAGATTCTAATTTTATTCAAACAATAAAAGAGTCTTTGGCCGATAGTAAGATCTCTGTGGATATGCTAGAGATTGAGATCACAGAATCTATGATGATGAAGTTTCCAGATACATGGATTGATCTGTTGACAGATATTAGAAAAGTGGGTATTGGCATTAGTCTTGATGACTTTGGGACAGGTTACTCCTCTCTTAATCATCTCAAAAAACTGCCAATTACAACTTTGAAAATTGATAGAAGTTTTATTATGGATATTCCTCATGATGCCAACGCTTGTGCAGTGGCAAAAGCCATTATTGGGCTAGGAAAAAGCATGGGGATGAAAACACTAGCAGAGGGGATAGAGGAGGAGAGTCAGAAAGTGTATCTTCAAGAACTTGGTTGTACAGAGGCGCAAGGATACTACTACGCAAAACCAATGTCACTGAAAGATGCTAGAATTTTTTTACAAGGAGGTGAGGATGGTTAATGTGTTGATAGTGGGTGAAGAAGAGAAGTTTTTTACAGATGCTATTGCCGATAT
>JAABTA010000161.1 GCA_011390075.1 Helicobacteraceae bacterium
AAATCTAATCCAATAGAGCTAATCCAGCTCCAAGACTGAACGGTTGTCACTCCCTCAAAGGGAAGATGGGCAAATTCAAAAAGAACAACCATAGATGCAACGGTAATCATTCCAGCGCCCCAAGCGCTAGCTATTCTGTTTTGTTTTGCTGCAAGTGCAACAAAAATTGCCCCAAAAAATGGCAATAAAACTACTATTGGTAAACCAATACTTCCAAAGCTCATATAGTCCCTTTAAAAAAGAGCCAAAAGAGGCTCTTTTTTTTAGTTTTTGTCTTGATCGACGATTTTGTTGGCTTTAATCCAAGGCATCATCTCTCTGAGTCTATTTCCTGTTTGCTCAATTGGATGGGCTGCTAGATTGTTTCGCTCAGCTGTCATTCTAGGGTATCCTGCGTCACCTTCTAGGATAAAGTCTTTGGCAAATTTACCATTTTGGATCTCTTTTAAGATCTCTTTCATAGCTTGCTTTGATGTTTCGTTTATAACTCTAGGGCCACTGACCATATCTCCATACTCAGCAGTATTACTAATGGAGTATCTCATATCAGCAAGACCCCCTTCAAAGATTAAATCAACAATAAGTTTTGTTTCATGTAAACACTCAAAATATGCCATCTCTTCTGGATAGCCTGCTTCTGTAAGTGTCTCAAACCCTGCTTGAATAAGGGCAGAGATACCACCACAAAGCACAGCTTGCTCCCCAAAAAGATCTGTCTCTGTTTCGTCTTTGAAAGTTGTCTCAATAATACCGGTTCTGCCACCACCAATAGCGCTAGCGTACGAAAGAGCCACTTCTTGTGTATCACCACTAGGATCTTGATAGATAGCGATTAAATCTGGAATACCACCACCTCTTACAAATTCACTTCTTACCGTGTGACCAGGTGCTTTTGGGGCAACCATCATGACATTAATGTCGCTAGAAGGATTGATTCTTCCGTAGTGGATATTAAATCCGTGTCCAAAAGCGATTGTAGCACCACCTTTGAGGTTAGGAGCAATATCTTTGTCATAGACACTTTTTTGTGTCTCATCAGGAAGTAAGATCATGACAATATCTGCCTCTTTTACAGCGTCTGCAACTTCTGCAACTGCAAAACCTTTCTTTTGAGCCTTACTCCAAGAAGCCCCCCCTTTTCTTAGACCAATAGTCACTTCAACGCCACTATCTCTTAAGTTTTCAGCGTGTGCATGTCCTTGGCTCCCAAAGCCAATCATTGCAACTTTTTTTGATTTAATAATACTTAAATCACAATCTTTGTCGTAATAAACATTTAATGCCATTTGTGCAACCTTCTTTTTTGTAAATTTTTGAGATTTTAGCTAAAGCTTTATAAATTTTCACTCCAAGAGAAAAAAGATGATGGGAACTGTGATAAAAGATCCTAGTATTGAGTAGCCTACAATAGCAGCAGAGAGCCTAGGGGCAAGCCCTGCTAAAATAGCCACCGCTCCAGCTGTGATCATCGATCCCATTCCTGATTCAATCACCGTAATTTTAGCAACCACATCCATATCTGTAAAGTTTTTTGCAAAAATATAGACAATAATAGGGGTGGCAATAATTTTTAAGAAAATAGAGATAAAAAGCGGTTTGACCTCATGGGATGGCACTTTGATCTCTAGCTGAAGCCCCACGGCAATCAGAGCAATAGGAACAAGGGTGTTACTGAGAGTTTTTAAAATATAAAGAACGGATTCGTGATACTCCATGCCCCGTAAGAAAGTGGCTAGGATAAGGGCAATAAATGGAGGGAACATAATTGTCTTTTTTATTGTTGCTGAAATTGTTGGCTTCTCCCCACTTCCATAGAGGGCTATCACTATGGTGCCAAAGGTGACCAGTCCTAAAAATGTTCCTAGTTGATCGTAGATAAGGGCATAGACTACATACTCATCTCCAAAAAAACCAGAGACAAAGGGTACACCTACAAATGAGGTGTTGCCTAGTGTCACAACCAGTAACATGGCCCCTGTAACTTGCCTTGAGAACTCCATCTTCTTTGCGATGAATAATATAGCGAGAGATAAAACAACAATCATCACCCAAGGGGTGAGAATTGGAAAAAGAAGCTGGGTTGAGATCTCTAGATCTTTTACCTTTAAAAGCACCATAGATGGCAAGGAAACATAGATCACAAAAAGATTGAGTGTCTTAGAAGACTCATTAGGAAATCCCTTGACAAGCTTAAGACCTAACCCAATAAAGAGCGATACAATAACCAATAAAATACTATTCAATACTGCCTCTATCTAACAAAAATTTAAAAAAGATGATATACGATTGTCTCTTATTTTTTAGAAATTCTACCTAAAAATCAATTTATTACTCCATTCTTTATGGTTTGATTTCCTACATTGGCGGATTCGACTTTTATCTTTTCATGCGCAACAGCATACTCTTTTTTTATATACCCTTTAGGAGACTGAACCCATCCATCTTTTACATTTACTATTTCATCACTTCTTGAGATATCGTAGTAGCCAAGAACTGCTGCGTCTGTTGTTGGTTGGCTTCTAATGTTAAGAATATCTGTAGCTACAAAAAATCTCTTCTCTCCTGCCAGCAAAGGTAGGGAGATGATCCCTGCGACCAATAGAGCGTGAATAGTTTTAGTTAACAATATAGCTCCCTCTAATCAGTTCAGCACTTCCGCTAACCAAAGTCACATACTTCTTATCACTTCCTAATACGTGTCTTAGCTCAATTTGAGTCTCCTCATTGACAGGGGAGATTCTATCTCCTGATATAAGCTCCATCTCCTCTCCTACACTAAGAGGAATAATTGTCTCTGCACTTTCAAAACTTCCTGAACTGCCACAACCACTTAGCAGGAGAACTACTCCTGCTGTTAAATATATTTTGTTTAATAGTCTCATTACTTATCCTTTCTACTCTACAACGATATCTCTAGTTATTTTTGCATTGACTTTAATTTGTAATCCCTCTATAGGGTTATCTTCAACCTCAACTTCGTTCCCCTCTTCAAATGGGGTCTCTTCTGTGATTGTTTTGTCTAGCTCTTCACTCTCTCCTGTGGTGATATTGACTCTCTCAAATCTTGTGATTGCTTCACCTTTAGAGTCTGTTTTTGTTACAGCTTTTACCTCAAAGGCTACACCATTTTCATCAGTTTTAATAACTTTAACAGTTGTAGTAATAGCACCACTACTATCAATATTTGTCTGTGCTCCTGGGATCTTAGAGGTTGCTTTACTGACTATAGTCTCACCATTTGCTTTTTTGACAGAGACTT
>JAABTA010000162.1 GCA_011390075.1 Helicobacteraceae bacterium
AGTCTTTAAGATCCCTATTGGCTTTGTCAAGAGGGGAGAGCGATTTTTGTAGAATATAAAAAGAGAAGAGAAACAGAAGGAGCAAAAGAGCTAAAACCATAAGGGCAATTTTAAAAACAATCTCTTTGTAGCTTGCCTCTTTCGCAACAACTAAAACCTTGGCGTCCAACCTATTATTTTGCAGCTCTTTATGATAGTAAAAATGATTGTTAGATTTTTCAAACTTACGAGATGGTGGTGTGAGATCTGGGAGTAAAGAGAAGATAATATTGCCATCCTTATCCAAAAGAGCTCCTTTATACACAATAGAGCGAGGAAAGATAAAAGTTGTTGCCTCTTTTGAGAGGTTGTAGATCTTTTGCTCTACTGTATGCGCTTGCTCCATGAGTTTGAGTCTCTCTTGGAGGTGAAAATGCTCAATATACAAAGAGATAAAAAAGTACATAGGAACAAATAAAATGCCAGCAGAGATAAGAGAGAACAGTGCAGAGAACCGCAGTGCAATATTTTTAACCCTTTTCAATTTTATATCCAACCCCTCTTTGGCTGACTATTAACTCTCTATCGAGCCTGTCTCTCAGCTTTTTAATAATCATACGAACATCGCTATCGCCCACCTCTTTGCCATCCCAAACATACGCTTTAAGTGTGGAAATATCTAGAGCAATTCCTAGGTTTTGCACAAAAAGAAATAGAGCTCTTTTTTCTAGATCGGTTAAAGAAAAAATAAACTCCTTTTTGCGAACTGTGAGGGTTTTGGTATGAAAGAAAAAGCCTAAAGGCAGGGCTATCTCTTCGGAAGTGGTATGAAAATAGTGGCTTTTGAGTGCTTGGTTGATTCTGTATTTAAGCTCTTTTAAAGAGAAAGGCTTGCGGATATAGTCGCTACATCCAAGCTCGTATCCTAGACTGAGATCTTCAATGTCACTCAAGGAGGTGATAAAGATTATGGGGATAGTCATATTGTCAGACTTAACTCTTTTGGCAATCTCATATCCATCAATACTAGGCACTCTCACATCTAAAAGCAACAGATCATACTGTCTTTCATAGATGCTCCACAGCGCCTCTTTTCCGTCTTCAAAGTCTTCTACTTGATACTCTAAAGCAATCAAGAGATCTTTAATAGAGTTTCTGTAGGAAAAGTCATCTTCTAGGAGTAATATCTTCATTGGATTGTTACCTTTGTTTTGGTGCGGATAATGGGTGAGCCTGAAGAGAGAGTAGGCTCTACGCTAATGTCTGAATACTCTGTTTGAAAGGATATTCCCATATAGCCAATTCTTTTGTCAAAACTAAACAGTGGCAAAAAAGCAAAGACTCGTGTATCAAAAAGCCGAAAGTTTTGGATCTCTTGAGTGGCATGAATGAGTGATTTTAAAGAGTGGTAGCACTCCCCTTGACACCCTTTGTTCACAAGAACAAAATTGCCAATTTTTTCTCTGTCTTGCATCCACAAAGCGATATCTAAAAACTTTTCATCTAAAAGCACAAAAAAGTCAACACTCCTTACTGCAAGCTTGTCTGAGATCTTTTCAAATCCTGTAATGATTTCGAGAGTGCCTAAAAACTTGCCATTTTCTGCAATAGGCACAATAGCTTTGATATTGAGTCTTTTTCCAAGTTCTATGGATACTGTTGGCTCAAGGCTTTTTTTGGTTTTTATAAGACCTTTTCTAAATCTCAGATCTTCTCCATAAGAGCCAAGATCCCAGCTTCTTATGTAGGAGCTCAGATCTTGTGTGGCAATCTGTGCCTCTATGCTTTGGTATTTTGTATTTTCCTCTAGTAACTGAAGCTGTTGATTGAGCTCGTAAAAAAGAGCCTCTCTTCTGTTTGCTTTAAAGTGTTCTACTATGTTTTTGCTTTTGGAGAGAACAATAGCTATGGAGAGGGTCTCCTCTTTTTGTGACTCTAAAAAATCATTGGCAAGAGAGAGGGCGTCATCGGCCTTTGTTTGCAAAATTGTGCTTCTTTTTTGATCTTCTAAAGAGGAGAAGAAGTACAAAGAGGTTGAGACAATAGATAGAAATAGTAATGAAAAAATAATATAGATCTTTAGCATATAGAATCATAGCACAAAAATATAACAGCAAAATTGACGCAAAATTGACAAAGAGGGAGTAGATTGACGGTATTTAGATTTTAAAGGAGAGAAGATGTCGAGACTACTTCTACAAGCAATAGTTGCAGTTGCAATACTTGCAAGTGCTGTGAATGCTTTTGAGCCAAAAACATTGGCAAAAAGAGGAGATAGAGGCTACGCACCTAAAAAGGTTCAGTGGCTAGAGGGTGTGACAAAAGATGAGGTGGAAAATCCAGCTCATAAATACGCACTTCCAGAGTTTACAGGAGATGTGTTTTGGGACCCACTCAATGCCAAACCAGTTGTTCCAGATAATAAATATGGCGAAATGGTGCAGTATGGTTACCAACTGATGGTGGCAACATGGAGGCACATTGGACCAGAGGTAGAAGAGCAAAACAAAAGATTTGCAGGGAATAACAACGCCTGTAATAACTGCCATCTAGGCGCTGGTACTTTTCAGCATGGGGCTCCTTTTGTGGCAACTTATGGGAAGTTCCCACAGTATAGAAACAGAGAAGATGAGCTAGGCACTCTTACAGCTAGAATTAATGGCTGTATGGAAAGAAGTATGAATGGTTACAAACTTCCTGCTGAGTCAAAAGAGATGAAAGCGTATAAAGCTTATATGCATTGGCTTAGTTTAGGTGTGCCTGTTGGTGTGCAAAAGATGGAAGGTATTAGACTGCAAAAAGTTAATAGAAAAATGATGATGACAACAGCAGCTGATTTAGTCAATGGAAAGAAAGTGTATGAAGCACAGTGTGCTAGTTGTCATAGAAGTGATGGTAAAGGTCAAAAAAGAGTAGATGCAAACGGAGCATTTGATGGATACATTAACCCACCACTTTGGGGCACTGATGATACATATAACACAGGCGCAGGGATGTATAGAACAATTAAAGCAACAGATTTTATTAAAAACAATATGCCAAAAGGCGCCACGGCAAAAAATCCTATCCTTACAGACAAAGAGGCGTATGATGTGGCTGCATATATTAACAAAGATGGGCACTACAGACCTGTGAAAATCAACAGAAATCAAGACTTTCCAGATCCAAAGGTAAGAGTTCCTGATCATGATGTTAAAGGGGCGTATGGCGAGAATGGTGAGCTTATCTACCCAGATGAAAGAATGCCAAG
>JAABTA010000163.1 GCA_011390075.1 Helicobacteraceae bacterium
TTAACGCAAAGCCTTTAATCGGCCCTGTGCCATAGGCAAAAAGAGCCACAGCTGCAATAAGGGTTGTGATATTGGCATCAAAAATAGCACTAAAGGCATTCTCATAGCCTTTTTCTATAGATTTTGCCACACTTTTTCCCTCATGTAAGAGCTCTTTTATTCTCTCATTAATAATCACATTGGCATCCACTGCCATCCCCACTGTTAAGACAATACCAACCATTCCAGGAAGGGTAAGCGTGGCTCCAAACATTGCCATAATAGCAAGGATTATAAATAGGTTTGTCACAAGTGCAGCGTTACTAATAAGCCCCGAATAGCCATAATAAACCACCATAAAAACAGCAACTAAAACAAATCCAGCCATCAAACTCACAGCTCCAGCTTGAATGCTATCAGCACCTAAAGATGGTCCAACTGATCGTTTCTCAAGCATAGTCACACTAGCAGAAAGCGCACCAGAACGAAGTGCAATCGCTAGATCACTAGCCTCTTGCACAGTAAAATTACCACTAATTTGTCCACTTCCACCGCCAATTCTTTCACGAATCACAGGAGCAGAGTAGACTTTTCTATCAAGGACAACGGCTAATCGTTTGCCAACATTTTTTCCAGAGAAGTCACCAAAGATCTTTGCTCCTTCTCCATCTAAAGAGAAATTGATAACCGGTCTATTATTCTCATCATAGCCGACTCTTGCATCTGTCAGTTTACTGCCATCTAAAATTGGCACCTTCTTAAGGGCATATTTTTTTTCTGGATTATATTTATCTTCTAATAAAACCGTTCCAAAAGAGGCAGCTTCGAGATCTGTCATAGAGTTTGCTAGCTGATCTCTCTCTTCATCCACAGACATCATCAAAAGATGGGCTGTTTTTCCAATGAGCGCTCTTGCTCTTTGCTCCTCCTCTTGTGTTTTAATTCCAGGAAGTTCCACTAAGATCTTATCCTCGCCCTGTTTGGCAACTGTTGGCTCAGCCAAACCAAACTGATCGAGTCTGTTTCGAATTGTCTCCACTGATTGCATCAGAGCAGACTCTTTAGTGAGGGCTATCTCTTCATCGGTAAGAAACAAAGAGTATCTCAAAGACTGCTCATCAATGCTCACACCCTCTAAAGTTTTTAAAAACTCATCAAGCTGAGCTTTCATTGTGTCGTCAATGAGCTCGAAGGTCACCTCCTCTTCATTAAACTCTAATCCATCAATTAATATTGCTTCTGATTCAGTAAAATAGTTGAGAGTAGACGCAATAGACTCCATTTTGGCATATATCGCCTCTTCGGTTTTCACACCTAAAAGCATATAAAGACCACCTTGCAAGTCTAAACCCAAATTTACTTTAGAGCCTTTTTCTAGTTGCAGTAGAGATGGTGCTGAGAAAAAGATTCCAAAAATAAAGGCAGAAATTAAGAGAAAAAGGCGGTAAGAGAATCTACTCTTCATCGCCTATTTTCTTTGTAATAAACTCTTTTTGTAGTTTTACAATACAGCCATCAGCGATCTCTACTTTAAAGAAATCCTCTTCGACTTTATTAACCTCAGCTATAATACCGCCATTGGTTAATATTTTGTCTCCCTTTTTCAAAGCAGCAATAGTCTCTTTGTGCTTCTTGTTTTGTCTTTGTTGAGGTAGAATTACCAGAAGGTAAAAAATACCAAAAAGTACCACGAGTGGGAGTATCGATGCTAATATGCTTCCGTCTTCCATTGATCAAATCCTTTAAGGAGAAATTTTGGACAATCATATCATGAAACCCCTAAAAAATAATTTTATCTATGGATTTTTAGCCGCTATACTGCTCTCTAGTTTTATCTACTTTGAACATTTTGGAATCACTGTAAAGGCTCTCAACTCAGTATTTGCTTTTTTGGGACTTTTTCTGCTTCTAAAATCTCCAAGAAAAGCGCTCTTTTTTATAGGCAGCTTTATGGCTCTTTTTTGGTTTTACTGGGTTGGGCTTAGCTTTCGTTTTACTGAGTTTGTCTATCTTGTGCCTATTGTCCCTCTTGGCATAGCTCTTTTGTATGGCATCATTTTCCTAGCAGTCTATTGGATAGAAAACATCTACTACAGAGCGCTTGTGACACTAGTAGCTTTTAATATAATCGAACCCTTTGGTTTTACATGGCTCAAATTTGAAGTCCTACTGAGTCAAACCTATTTTGCCACCGATAAACACGCTTTAGCTCTTGTGCTGCTTGCCATCATTCTTTTTACCCAGCTAAAAAAAAGAGTTTTCCAGATCTCTCTTGCTGGGCTTGCCCTTGTTTTTGCACTGGATTTTTCCCAAAAAGTGCCAAAGCTAGATCTGTCTATCAAACTTGCTGAGCTCGAAATAGATCAAAAAACAAAATGGCTTCCAGAGTATCGAGATAGGCACATTAATTACGCCCTAGAGCATATTGCACAAGCACACAAAGAGGGATACGAAGCCGTTGTGCTCCCCGAGAGTTCATTTCCTATCTATCTCAACCACCACAAAAAGCTGATACAAAAGCTCAAAGACGCAAGCCAAGAGATCACTATCATAACAGGAGCTTTAAAGTATGAAAACAAAACCGCTTATAACTCAACCTATATCTTTCAAAAAGGCACACTTACCGTAGCGGATAAAGTTTTTCTTGTCCCTTTTGGAGAGAGCTCTCCTTTGACAGGGGCTTTTGGCAGATGGATCAATGAGACCTTTTTTGGAGGAAGCGAAGACTTTAAAACCGCCCAGCGTCCTACGGATTTTCATATAGGCGAGTATAGATTTAGAAATGCTATCTGCTATGAAGGCAGTGTAGAGGCTATGTTTACAAATGCCCCACAGTATATGATTGTTACATCCAACAACGGCTGGTTTGCCCCCTCTATCCAGCCATCTCTTCAAAGATTAGTTATGCTTACATGGGGGAAAAAACATAAAGTCAAGGTGCTTCACGCTGCAAATATGAGTCCATCGGAGATAGTCAATTAAAAAAGCTTTCCTTTGATGGCTTCTAATGACAACTCCTCACACACAGCTTGAGCCTCGACAGCGGCTTTAGGCATGCCGTAGACCACACAACTCTCTCTATCTTGTGCATAAGTTTTTGCACCACACTCTCTAAGCTCTTTAAGACCAATAGCTCCATCATCACCCATACCTGTAAGAATCACCCCAATAGCATTCTTTCCAGCCTCGTTAGCAACACTACGAAACAGTACATCTACAGAGGGTCTATGGCGGCTCAC
>JAABTA010000164.1 GCA_011390075.1 Helicobacteraceae bacterium
TCCTAAGGTAGCAAAGATAAGCGTGATAAGTCCAATATTTAAAACCCACGGTGCGTGATAAAAGGCTAGTTCTTGGGCATGTTCTCCAAAAAGTGTACCATGGACTCGTATGATGGCGTAGATACCAATTTTTGTCATAATAGCAAATAGTGCCGCAATAGGTGCGCTTGTTTTGCTGTAGGCGTTCGGAAGCCATAAAAACAGTGGAAACATCGCCGCTTTGAGACCAAATACCACTAAAAGCAAAAGCCCAGCGCCTGCTACCACATTAATATTTTGCGGGTCTAACTCAGCAATTTTTGCCCCTAAATCGGCAATATTGAGTGTGCCCAAGATCCCATACAAAGCCCCAACAGCAAACAAAAAGAGAGTAGAACCAACAAGGTTAATAACCACATAGTGAAGTCCAGCTAAGGTTCGCCCCTCTTTGCTTCCGTGGAGCAAAAGGCTGTAGGAGGCTAAAAGCAAGATCTCAAAGAAGACAAAAAGATTAAAAATATCCCCTGTTAAAAAAGCTCCGTTAATTCCAAAAAGCTGTAGTTGAAAAAGGGTGTGAAAATGGGCACCTTTTTCATCAATATCTTCACTCATGGAATAGAGTAAAGAGGCAAGCGCCAAGATGGAGGTAACAGCTACCATAATCATAGAGAGTTTGTCTAAAACAAGGATAATTCCAAAAGGAGCTTCCCAGTTGCCTAAAGTGTAGATTGTATGCTGAAACACTGTAGTATAAAAGATCCCATACAGTGATACTAACACAAGTACTAGGGTAAAAACAGTAGAGATCTTTCTTTGAACCGCTAGACCTAATGGTTTGGTTATTAAGACTAAAAATCCAGCAATAAGTGGAATAATGATAGGCAAAATAGGCATGTGACTAAGCATCTTTTGCCTCCTTCTCTTCTTGGTCTTCTAGACCATCTACATGATCAGTGTGCAACTCTCCTTTAGATTTTAAAGAGAGAATAATCACAAAAGCTGTCATCCCAAAGCTAATGACAATAGCTGTTAAAACCAGTGCTTGGGGAAGGGGATCGCTATACTTTGTGACATCTTCTTGAATAATTGCTGCTTGATTCACATTGAGCCTTCCCATAGAAAAAAGAAAGAGATTCACTGCATAAGCTAGAAGTGTGAGCCCTAATACTATAGGGTAGGTTCTCGCTCTGAGTGTTAAAAAGATTCCTGTTCCTGTTAAAACAGCGATGATAATAGCCAGTATAACCTCCATTAACACTCCTCTTTATTTTTAAGATTTTTATCGCAAGCGTGGGAGTTGAGACTGAGCTTGCCTAGCTGAATAAGAATAAGCAAGGTAGCCCCTACAACAACCAAAAAGACCCCAAGGTCAAATGCAATGGCACTGGCAACTTCAAACTCTCCGACAATAGGCCAGTGAAGATGGGTAAAAGCTGAAGTTAAAAATGGATAGCCAATAAACATTGAAGCTAGTCCTGTAAGGGTGGCAATAAGCAGACCTAAAGAGATTAAGAGATCTTTTTCAAATCGGATTCTCTGTTTTGTCCACTCGATTCCATTGGCAAGATACTGAACAATCAGAGCCACAGCTGCAATTAACCCCGCAATAAATCCACCTCCAGGGAGGTTGTGCCCTCTGAGGAAAATATAGGCAGCAACAAGTAGAGTCAGTGGCAATACAAGTCTCGCAACAGTCTGCATCATTGGTGGGTGCATATCCTCATCCCACTTAATACCATTTTCATTGGAAGTGGGGGCAAAAAGTCGTAGACCTTGGAGCATAGCAAAAATACCGAGTCCTGCAATAGCGAGGACTGTTATCTCCCCTAAGGTATCAAATCCTCTAAAATCGACTAAAATGACATTGACAACATTGGTCCCGCCACCACCAGATACTGAGTTGGCTAAAAAGAACTCCCCAATAGTGGTGTACTCTCGTGAAAGAACAGAGAGAGTAAGGATAAATGCACCAATACCCCCAAAGCTTGCAAGGACTATATCTCGTGTGAGCCTAAGTTTAGAGGACTCTTTTGGTGTTGTTTGTGGGAGATAGTACAGAGCTAGCAAAATCAAGATAATAGTGACAACCTCGACACTAAGCTGGGTTAATGCTAGATCTGGCGCCGAGAATTTTACAAAGATCAAAGAGACAACAAGACCGATAACCCCAATAGTAATAAGAGCAGTGAGTCTGTTGTGATGTGTAAAAGTTGTAATAAATGCTGCAACAATAAGCAAAGAAGCAACAATAATGCTAATCCAGTCAACTCCTAAAAATTCCCGATCTCCAAAAAGAGGTGCATTGGAGTAGTTAAATCCAGCCACTCCAACAAAAATAGAGGCCCCAACAAACCATGCCACCATAGATTGAAGAGAGTTTTTATCCATTTTAGATGTTACAAACTCAGCAAAACGAGTCATGGAGTCTATGACTTTTAAGAAATAGACTCTTGCGTCAATATGAGCCAGATTTTTTTCGTACCACTGAGTTAGCCTCTCTCTTTTATAATAAACCCCAATACCCCCTATAAAAGCAATAATACTCATGGTCAACGGAAGGTTAAATCCATGCCAAATGGCCAAGGAGTACTCAGGAGGGGTGGCTTGGAGCGAGCCTGTAACAGCTGTGGCTAAAATGGGAGCCACGGTATACATTGGCAAGATACCCACAACAAAACAGGCAATCACCAAAAGATCTACAGGGATCTTCATAAACCTTGGTGGCTCGTGAGGGGTTTTTGGCATTTTGGTACCATCTTTGTTAAAAAAGACATCGTGGATAAACCTAATGGAGTATGCAACAGAGAATACACCAGCAATGGTTGCTAAAATTGGCACAGTAAAACTTAGCAGTGTTGCATCTGTAATAGCCCGTTCAAAAAACATCTCTTTTGATAAAAATCCATTAAGCAAGGGCACACCAGCCATGGCAGAGGCTGCAATCATTGCCAAGGTTGCTGTGTGAGGCATATATCTTAAAAGCCCATTTAAGACCCGCATATCTCTTGTGCCTGTTTCATGATCGATAATTCCAGCAACCATAAACAAAGAGGCCTTAAAAGTGGCGTGGTTGATAATATGAAAAATTGCTGCCACTGCTGCTAGGGGAGTGGAGAAGCCAAAAAGCAGCGTGATAAGCCCTAGATGGCTAATGGTTGAGTAGGCGAGCAAGCCTTTTAAATCATGTTTAAATAGGGCGGTAAAAGAGCCTAGAAGCAGGGT